>NZ_VIDW01000050.1:0-29868 GCF_006519665.1 Paenibacillus sp. tmac-D7
GTATCTTATCTATCCAACTTGTCGGATCCAATCCCTAATTGAACTCCCAATTCTCTCGATATCTTCATTTTGCAATTCGCCACTATGCATTATTACATTACGCGATCTCTCTAAAGTGTTTATCATATGTCTTACCCATTCAATTGAGTGTAAGTGTGCCTCGAACAATGGCCAATTTTGTTGAATAATTGACGTTAAGTCTCCGAAATCTGTGTAATTTATTAATGCATCACCTCTAGGGGTATGCCATCTTACTTTACTTTCTTCTTCTCTCCTTGAAAAAGCCTTATTTCTGATTTTCTCTGAGACAGTTGTATCCCACCAGGATTCCCCAGAAGCTTCAAGTAAAATCTTTGATAAAAACTCCCGGACAGTATTTTCAAACGCTGTTATAACTGTATACACTGTAGCCATTCGTTTGGCTCGAAGTACAAAAGCCTCATCAAGCAAATCTAAAGAAAGACGCTCTGCTACTATCGGATCCAGATCTGAAATTTGAGGTTTGACTCGTTCAGTTCTATCTAACGCGGCTTCGGTGAGTAAACCTTTGAATACAAAAGAATATAATTCCTTCTCCATAATTAATCACCTTAATATAAATGTTCTTTAAGGCTGCGGAAGATCGCATCATATACAAGTGGATCTCTAGTTTCGGGTAAGATAATTTGTATATTGTAGTGTAACTGTGGCGCTTCAATCTCTTTGGAATTTGGCTTTATAGGTAGTGTAATAGGTTCTTGTGGTTTATCTTGGTGTGGAGGAGTTGAGGACACACTTGTTTCAATAGTATTGGAAGGAGCTTTCCAATCTGCATATTCGCACAACGCTTTAAATGTGTTAGCCATAAATTGTATCACATCATTAGACTTTTGACCCTGTGTTAATGTTCGAAGTTTATTTTTCACTTCTTCAACACTTAATTCCTGCGCTTTCGTATTAATTGCAAACAAATCTGAGTAGGCTTCTCTAATCGCTTCAGCCAAAACTGCTCCAGATTGGGTCTGATCTAAAAAATTGTAATACCTCTGTGTTGGAACACCCGATTCATCAATCAATCCTAAAGATTTTAATACTCCAATATAAAGTCGATCATTGGAACTAGTAAACTCAAGTTGATGTAGAAATTTTGTTGTAAACCGCTCTGGAGCTTTTGCACTTATTATCGCATTGATAAAAGCATTCAAATTTTTGGTGGTAATTAAATACGAATGTGAAAGCCCCATAGCAATCGCTCCCGAGTAATTTCTTACCATTTTATCAGATATTTCGATTTATTTCTATTAGGTCATGTCACATAGCGTCTTATTCGCAAACTTCGCAAATCCCCTATTACCTGCATCCCTGAGAATTACAGTAATTCCTGACCAATACGGAGTGGCGTTATTTGCAAAAAAATTCTCGCTTCCAAGGACAAGATTCCTAGAGGTTACAAGCTGTTCTATTCCACAAGCCCCCCAACATTTCCCGAGCATTCTCAATCAATTTTCGCCGTCACTTATGGTACGGTTCACCGCGCGCGATCTTAAACGCGCGATACACTTGCTCCACCAGCACGAGCCGCATCAGCTGGTGGGGCAAGGTCATGCGCCCGAACGACAGCTTCAGGTCGGCGCGCGCCAACACCTCGGGGGCTAAGCCCAGCGAGCCCCCGATCACGAACGCCACGTGGCTGCGCCCGTACGTGGCCAGATCCTGCAGCTGCCGCGAGAGCTCCTCGCTCGACAGCGCTCGTCCGTCGATGGCTAGCGCCACGACGAACGCATCGCTGCGCAATTGCGCGAGCAATCGCTCGCCTTCGCGATGCTTGACCTGCGCCTCTTCGGCGGCGCTCATCGATTCCGGTGCCTTCTCGTCGGGAACCTCCACCAGGTGCATCTTCGCGTAAGGCCCGAGCCGCTTCACATATTCCGCAATGCCCTGCACCAAGTACGCTTCCTTTAACTTGCCTACGGCCACAATCTGGATGTTCATTCGCCTAATCCACCGCTTTCACGTTTACTATACTTCTAGCTTCCTCGGGTTTTCTAATCTTGTTATCACTGATTTCCTAGGTTGCCCAGTTTACCTGGTATACCTGGTTAGCCTGGTTTTTCCTGGCCCCCTAGTCTCCTGGTCTCCTGGTCCCCTGGTCCCCCGGTCTCCTACTTTCCCTCGTTTTCCCGCTTTTCTCCCTTTCCCGCTCCCACCTCACCAACTGCTCCAGTTCCCTCACTATAACTGCTGCCCCAGCTTCCCTACTCATCCTAATCTCCTCTGCTCTTCCCGGACTCTCCTGCTCTTCCCACGCTCTTCTTCCTACCCATCACCGCATGCACCTTCATTCCCGCTTCCCGTCTTCCCTTGCACCCTGCACCCCGACAGCCCCCAAAAAGTTCCACGTGCAACAAAAAAGAAGGTCGACCCTCCGACCCTCTCCCCGTAACTTCCCTATACGACTAAGAACCGCCCCGGACCAGAGCATCGTTCGCAGTGCTCCGGCGCCTGCCATTCGCTGAACTTCACTTGTTCCAAGTCCACGATATCCGGCGCATCCTCATACTCATCCACGAACATATCGATCGCAAGCTCTAAGTGTTCCTTACAAACCACATGCATCCACGAAACCCCTTTTTCTCTTCCCTAATCATACGAGCGCCGCCACAATCATCCCCGCACCCGTATTGAAACTGTATTACTAGTTTACCCCAATCGGGCCCAACTCACAACAGACGAACGCCGGACTCCGGCGAAAATGTCACCCAGCTCCGCACGCTTCCGCTCCCTGCTTCCCTCTACGTCCCGCACGAAGGAGGAACCCTCCCAAGGCAGAGGGACCAGCTGCCCAAGTCCTCCTTAGCGCTCCTTCAGCTCCTCCAACGTCACCGATACCGTGTGCTTCTTGCCGCTGCGGTAATACGTGATCGACAGCTTCTCGCCGACCTTCTTCGCGCTATAAATGTATTTGCGCAGCGACAGCGTGCTGTCAACCGGCTTGCCGTCGAGCTCGACGATAACATCGCTGCTCTTCAGCCCCGCACTCTTCGCCGGTCCGGTCACATCGATGACGAGTACGCCCTGCTTCACGTCCTTGGGCAGCTTCAGCTCCTCCGTCCCCTTGAATGCCTGCAAATCCTGCGTCACGACGCCAATATATGGCCGCTTGATCCGATGCTCCTTAATGAGCGTTTCGATAATCGACTTGGCTTCATTAATCGGGATGGCGAAGCCGAGCCCTTCCACGCCCATGTCCGCTACCTTCAACGTGTTGATGCCGACCACCTTGCCGTCGAGATTGACGAGCGCGCCCCCGCTGTTCCCGTGGTTAATGGCCGCGTCCGTTTGAATCACGTCCATCTCCCAGTCGAACTCGCCTTCCCGTCCTAGCGAAACCGGGATCGTACGCTTCGGCCAGCTGATAATGCCCTTTGTCACGGTCGGCGCGTAGCCAAGCCCAAGCGGGTTACCGACGGCAATCGCCGTCTCCCCCGGCTGCAGGGCGTCCGAATCGCCGAACTCCGCGATTTCCTTAATCCCGTTGCCTTCCATTTCGAGCACAGCGAGATCGGTAATTTGGTCGCGGCCGACCAAGGTCGCCTTGCGCTTCTCACCCGTCAACGTAATGACATCGAGCTGCGTAAACCCGTCGACAACGTGATTGTTCGTAACAACCCGCACCTTATCGCCCGCCCGAGCGAAAATGACGCCCGAACCGAGCCCCGTCGGCCCCCGGCCCGGAACTGCAGCGTCCGCTCCCTGCTCGCCTTCCGCAGTGGAGCCCAGAATGCTTACGACGGCCGGCCACACTTTCGCCGCAGCGCCGACCACCATATCGCTCGCCTGACGCTCGCCGGCCATATCCGGCTTCAGCCCCCCGCTGGGTGGCGTCACGGCCATTGCGGCGACCGCTTCAGCCTGCGGCTTCGCTTCTCCGGCGTAGAACGCCAGGACGATAGCCAGCGTCACAAAGGCGCCGCCGGCAGCCGGGAGCATCCACACCGGAAGTCCGAACGGACCGCTTCTCGGCAAACGCCACGCTTCCCTGCGGGACATTTTCGTGGAATAAAAATCGTCATCAAATAAACTCACCGTCGCTGCCCCCTTGGTCCGCCAGTGACCTGCTGTGCGGCCCTTCCTGATGGTTACTTCTAAGTGTACCCGATAATCTAGCACTCTGAAAAATGGAAATACTAGGAATAGTTTCGCCCGAACGAGACTAGAATAGAATCATAACCATTCCTGCTCAGGAAGGATGATTCCAATGACAACGAACCGTATTCATTCCCATCTCGACGAAATCGCGTGGATCGGCAAGCTGGCCGACCTTCAAGACCATCAATACCGCAGCACACTGCTGCTAAGCGCCCTAATGGAGCTGCTTCAAGAGAAGGGACTCTTAACCTTGCAGGAACTGACCGACAAGGCCCATGCCCTCGAGAAGCAGGATGCGGCCGGCCTTCCCGGCTCCGAATAGCTAATAGCTCCCCCTCACCTGACCGCAAGGTCCGCCATAACCGCTGGCGTCCAGAAGCGTCTATTCCTCGCGCAGCCGATCCCACGCCGTCGCACGGTCGTGGTACGTATCCATCAGCTTGGGACGGTGGTCATCCGGCGCCAGTCGGTCCTCTACTATGTTATTCACGGTCAGCCTGGCCAAATCCATCAGATTGTGATCACGGCTTAAATGGGCCAAGTAGACCCGTTTCGTCCGCTCTGTCATCACATCCAGCAGCGCATGGCCAGCCGCTTCGTTCGACAAGTGCCCGACGTCGCTGAGGATGCGCCGCTTAATATTCCACGGATATCGGCCCATCCGCAGCATCTCGATGTCGTGATTCGATTCCAGCACGAGCACGTCGCTGTCTTGAATTTTCTCCTTCACCTTCGAGCTCATGTAGCCAAGGTCGG
The DNA here is from genome assembly GCF_006519665.1 of Paenibacillus sp. tmac-D7. NCBI lineage: Bacteria > Bacillati > Bacillota > Bacilli > Caryophanales > Paenibacillaceae > Paenibacillus > Paenibacillus sp. tmac-D7. The sequence continues at coordinate 4,885 of NZ_VIDW01000050.1, forward strand.
TGGCCACGCTCAATTTCTCTTCCTCGTGATAAAAGCAATACCCGACCGGCTCGGCCGCATCATGCGAGATGCCGTACGATTCCACCTGCAGCGAGCCGAATTCGCGCACCTCGCCGGTTTGCATCACGCACCGGTTCGCCTCCGCGATTTCGCCGATATGGCGGTCAAGCTCAGACCACGTCTTCTCATTTGCATATACAGGCAAATTATATTTCCGCGCCACAGCGCCCAAACCCTTAATATGATCCGCATGCTCATGCGTGACCAGAATAGCGTCGATCTCCGACAGCGACATGTCCCGCTCCTTCATGAGCTGATCGATCTTCTTGGCGCTCAAGCCGGCATCGATCAGCACCTTGCCTTCTTCCGTCGCGACAACCGTCGCATTGCCCGTCGAACCGCTCCCCAGAACCGTAAACCGTATTCCCATTTCCCTGCTCCTAACCCATGTTTGCCAACGTTTCAAGCTTATGATTTTTTATTCTGCGGCGGCTCCACCGCACCGTTAATCGCATGAATGAAATACAAATCGCCATTGCTCAGCGACACCCGCCACGTCGGCACCATATACAAGGTCTGCGAGTTATACACTTGGCCGTGGTACCCGAGCCGTACGCCCGTAATGACCGCCCCCGGCTGCAGATGATTCTCAATGAGGCTCCGCAGCGCAATATACGGCGAGATGACATTCTGCTCCTTCTGACTTCCCTCCGCCTGCACTTCCACGAACCCTTGGCGGTACGCGTTGACAATGCCGTTCTTCTCATACAGCTCGAGCTGCACCTCGAACATCGGCAGCGTACCGTACAGCTGATGGAAGACGTATGTACCGCCTCGGCTCATAGCCGGGTCGAACTGGTACGACTCCGTGTACGCGATGCCGGTTTTGGCCAGCATATCCTTGAACGTGCCCTTGTTGATCAGCGGGTCGAACTTGAACGGCGACGCCAGCGGAATCGGCTGATCCGGCGTATAATGCTCGTCGAACCGCGCCACAATCTCCCGCAGCTTCGGCACTTCCTTCGGAATGTCTGCGGGCACTTGAATATTGTTCAGCTTCAACAGCCGCTGCAGCTCCTCTGCCGCCTGCGCTTCCGGATTTCCCCCAAGTTCCAGCAGATCGGATCGGCTCGTGCCAAGCTGAACCGCCAGAATCACATTCAGCAGCAAAAAGGATAAAATCAGTATCGTCTTGGCCCGGCCCCAATCCATCCGCCTTCCCTCCTCTCCTTAGCGTCATCGTCCGCTACTCCAGAAACTCATACGTGCCGTCGTACAGCTCCATCGCCCACACCGGCATCAATTCGAGCGACTTGTCCGTAATTACAGGCCGATAAGCCGGGAACAAGGCGACGATCTGCGACTTCTTCGTATATTGATCCAGCTTGGCATCGAGCGCCTCGCCGCCAACCAGCTCCAGCTCCCGCCGGGTCACGCTGCGCGTCTCCGGCGTAAGGGTCGAACGCTCGTAGCCGGAGACAATATCCTTTTGCAGCGTAATCTTGATAAACCCGAAATTCTCGTTCCGCGGATTAATCAACGGGTACGCCCCGTAATATTGACGGAACAGGTACGATTGACTGCCCGGCAGCAAACGCTCCGGCACCTTCTGTACGCCATACGTACCATTCCATCCGCCGTGCTGGTTAATGAACTGGACGGCGGCCAGCAGGTTACCGAGGAAGTCGATTTTGTTGTCCGTAGACGGCGCCACCGGGTCGGAGTAGGTCATCCAGTGCTGTTCGCTCTTTAACTGCAGCCCCCGCTTGGAATCGGTATAAATTTCCGAGCCGTCCCGCTCCATCAAGTTTCGCGTTACCGCCGGGTCGACGAAGAACGTCCGTTTTAACTGATCGACCGTAAGCTGCGTGTAGGGCATCGTATAAGCCGTCATCGGGATCGGCTTTTGCGGCAAATAAAGGCTGCCGTTGAACGGCTTGTACGGAATGGCGGTACCGACCGCACCCAGGAAACGCTCCTCAATATCTTTCGTCGTAAAATCGGCCTTGGTCGCCTCGTATATCAAATTCGTCGTATCCGTAAACAGTATCGTACGTACTTCGTTCTCATTCTGGGCGAAAATCCAAATCCGCGTGATCACATCGTTATCCGGCGGCAAATCGCCCTTGATTTGCATGATGCGCTGCAGCACATTCAGCGGCAGTCCGTCGCGAAACCGGATCTCCACACCGGGCCGCTTGGCCGCAACATCGTCCCAATTCATGCCGAGCGCGCTGAGGTTGTTTTTGCGGAAGCCCTCTAAATTGCGCTGCTTGACCGTATCGAAAATTTCGGTATACGGCTCGGTTTGCGGATAAAATACCGTATGCTGCTGGTTGCCGAGATGAACGACGATATGATCGGGGAACAGCATCTCATCGAGCGACACCTGCGTGCCAAGCATCTCTGTCTTCACATATTCTTCCTGAATGACCGGCTGTTCCGGCTGCGGGTAACTGTAGGCGAGCAGATAGCTTTGCAGCAAGCTTAGCATGACGAGCAGCGTCAGAGCCGCTGTCTTCAATTTCTCCATCATCCGGCTGCCTCCTCTTGCAGGTAAGGGAGTGTGAAGGTCACTTTGGTCCCTTGACCGAGCTCAGAATCAAGCTGAATCGCGCCGCCGTGCGCTTTTACTATTTCCCGGGCAATCGATAGACCGAGTCCCGTCCCGCCCATCGCACGCGAACGGGCCTTGTCCACCCGATAAAACCGTTCGAAAATCCGGTTCAAATCCTTACGCGGAATGCCGATGCCGTCGTCCGACACCGACACCTCGAGACGCTCCCGCTCCGGACAGCCGGCATGAATATGAATGTGTCCGCCCTCCGGGGTATACTTGATCGAATTGGAGATGAGATTGTCGAGCACTTGTTCGATTCTGTCCCGATCGAGCATAATGCTGCGAACGTCCGGCTCCACCTGAATCGTAATCGCAATATTGCGCTGCTCCAGCTGAAACGAGAAGCGGTCGGCCACTTCTTCCAGCATGTCCGTCACGTCGGTCAGCTCCTTCGTAATCATGACCTGCCTGGAATCAAGTCTGGACAGCTGCAGCAGATCGTTAACAAGCCGGATCATGCGCTCGGTCTCGTTGTGCGCCACATTGACGAACTTGCCCGCCAGCTGCGGCTCATCAAGCGCCCCGTCCTCGAGCGCTTCCAGGTAGCTTTTAATCGTCGTCAGCGGCGTCCGCAGCTCATGCGAGACGTTCGCTACGAATTCGCGGCGGATTTGCTCCAGCTTCTCCTGCCCCGTCACGTCCTGCAGCACGGCGATCGTACCGGCTGCACCGCGTCCCTTGCTGTGGAGCGTTGTGTAGGTCACGCGTACGAAGAGCGGATCCTCCTCCTCGTGAACGAACTGCAGCGTCGTTGAATGATCCTCGCTCGCCTCCAACTGGCGCACGATGTCCGGCGTAATGCCGAGCAGCTCGGCCAGCGGCATCCCTAGCGTCGTGTCTTCATTGACCTTCAAGATCTGCTTCGCGCGCCGATTAATGACGATCACACGGCCTTGGTCGTCGGAAGCGACCAAACCGTCGTTCATGTTGGATAAGATCGACGCCAGCTTCTCCTTCTCTTCCTCGTTCATCGTAAGAGCTTCCTGCAGCCGCTCCATCATGAAGTTAAACGTCTGTCCGAGCTGTCCGAGCTCGTCCTGCCCCATAATGCGCACCTTCTCGTCGAATCGCCCGTCCGCCACCGCGGTTGCTTGCTTCGTCAGCGCCTTGATCGGATTCGTGATCGTGGCCGACAGGATGACGCCGAGCACCGCCGTCAACCCGAGCGCGATTAACGTCCCGGAGATGAAAAACCGGGTAATCCGGTTCATCGTGTTATAAACCTCTTCCATCGAGGCGATAATGTAAACCGCGCCATAGATTTTGGCGCCCGAACCGATCGGCTTTGCAATGACCAGCTTACGCGCGCCGTCAAGATCCGTAAACATGCGCTGGTTGTCCTTAATGCCCTGCAGCGCCCGCGTCACTTCCGTTTGCGTGTTTTTACTCCCCACGACGGATTGATTGTCTTCGTGTGACGTCGTCAGCACCACGCCATTCGCATCGATCACTTGAATCTCCGCTTGTCCGCTCGCGAACAAGCTGTTCACCACCTGATTCAAGTCCGCATACGTTCGCTTCGGTTCCCTGTCGCTTGCCTTGCCGGCCTCCTGATTCTGACTCTCCAACAAATACCCTTCGGCATATTGAGCCAGCAGCAGCGCCTGCGCGTTACGGTTATCGATAAAATCCTTCTTCAGCGACCCTTCCAGCGTCTGGATAAAATAAACCCCGATCAGCTGCATCGCAATCAGGATCAACAGCACGTAGATAATAATCAGCTTCGCCTGAATGGATTGAAAAAAACGGATGCTCTTCATCGGCCGCAGCACCGTCCGTCCACGTTTAATACCCGCCTGCGCCGGACTTCGAGTTCCGCATCATATAACCGAGCCCCCGGCGGGTGATGATATATTCCGGCCGGCTCGGGTCATCCTCCAGCTTCTCCCGCAGCCGACGAATCGTAACATCGACCGTTCGTACGTCGCCGAAGTATTCGAACCCCCAGACCGCTTGCAGCAAATGCTCGCGCGTCATCACTTTGCCGCTGTTGCGGGCCAAGTACTGCACGAGCTCGAATTCCCGGTGGGTCAGGTCGAGCGGCACTTCATCTTTATAAACGACATACATGTCGGTATCGATAAACAAGCTTTGGATACGCAGCCCTTGACGGACCGCCTCCTCAGGGGCATTGGCGCTAACCATCGCCGCCTTCTGCTGTCTACGCAGATGCGCCTTCACCCGGGCCAACAGCTCGCGCGTGCCGAACGGCTTCGTCACATAGTCGTCGGCTCCGAGCTCCAGACCGAGCACTTTATCGATTTCGTTGTCTTTGGCTGTCAGCATAATGATCGGCGTGTTCAGCTTCGCCCGCACATCGCGGCATACGTCCATGCCATCCTTCACCGGCAGCATCAAGTCAAGCAAAATCAAGTCCGGTTCCTCCGAATAGGCCAATTCCACCGCGGTGCCTCCGTCATAAGCGAGAATTACCTCATGACCTTCCTTTTCCAGGTTAAACTTCAAAATATCGGCAATCGGCTGCTCGTCGTCAACCACCAGTATTTTCGCCATCGAATCCTTCACCGCCTGTCTCATGCGATCTTGTTGAGCTAGGTATCTATTCTACCTATTTTAGCATAACTCTAAGCAAAAAGAGACATGGAGGCGCAGTATTTCCTGCACCTTCCATGCCCCCGATTTCTGTCTGGTCGCAACTTTCCCCCACTAACGGTTCAAAAACTTCAGCGGATTTTGCGGCGATTCATTCTTCTGAATTTCAAAATGCAAATGGACCCCGGTCGAATCTCCCGTACTGCCCATAATGCCGATTTTTTCGCCCTTCTCGACAATCGCGCCCTTGGTGACTAACAATTTGCTCATATGGCCATACAAGGTACGGTATCCGTTCAAATGATCGATAATAATATAATTGCCGTAATCGCTCTTCGTGCCGGCCGCCACGACTTTGCCGTTATCCGCCGCCAGAATGTTCTTATTTCCCGTAATATCGATTCCTTTGTGGAAAGCGCCCCACCGGGTACCGAACGTGCTCGTGATTGAAGCGGAAACGACCGGCCAGGCAAACTTGCCCGTACCCTCGCCTTTAATGACTTTCGTTCCCCGTTTAACGACCGCTTTGACCGGATTTTGTACAATATCCTCGCTAAGAACCTCTTCCTCTTCCAGCATGCCGTTCACCTTGGTGAGCTGCACGGTTACTTTCTTCATCCCGTTCCTGCCGGCAGCTATCGTCTCGGTTATACCGAGCTTCATACTATCGTCCTGCACATATTCCGTTTCGTACTGAATCTCTTGATTTTCAACGACTTTCTCCACCGTACGCACGGCCAGCGTCGGCTGCAGCACCGTCAGGTCGAGCTGCTGGCCTACCTTGATCATATCGTTCGAAATCGTAGGGTTATTCTGATAAATAACCTGCTTCGGAATATTCAGCTTCTTCGCAATGCAGGAGACGCAGTCGCCTTCCTCCACCGTATATTTCGTCGGCTGCACGTCGCCGGTTTCCAGCTTCTTCCGAAGCTCGTCGGGAGGGGTTAGCTCATCCGGATCGATCTTGATCTCCTTCAGGTCCACCTGCTGCACGAAATCGGCCTTCAGCAGCTCCGTTTGCACCGGAGCCTGTTTCGCATCAGCCGATAGTATGCCGACTTTGCCGGACTCTTTCTTCTGGCTAAGCGCGCTGACGGCGTTCGCTTTCAACTGTTCCAGCAGCTGCTTGGCCGCCGCTTCGTCCTTCAACACCCCCATCGGCTTGCCGTCCACCAACAGCTGTACGCCGACTGGATACGCCGTGAAATAGGGATTCAATCGATCCAGCGCCGCCTGATCGTCGGGCTGTTTGTTGAAAGCCTTTTCACGCTTTAATTCAATCCTAGGCTCGTTGACGACAACTCTGACATCCGATGTCATCTTCGTCAACTGATCTCGCTTCGCTTGCTTGAATTGTTCGACCTTGGCCGGATCGGAGACAGCCCCGACCGAATCCCCGTTCGCATATACTTCATAGTAATCAACCACACTGGCTTGTACGTACTGATGTCCGCTCCAGACCACCGCGATCATGAATCCGAAAGCAGCGGCCGACTTGACGACCAACCATTTATGTAGACGGATGCGTTCTTTTATCGTAACGTGCGTTTGCTTGGCGTCGTGATCCATTGGTTTCGTCCTAGAGTCCTCAGTCAAGCTGCTTGACCGACTCCCGGAGCCCTTTGTTCGAAGCTTGTCCAAAAGGTTCTTGAACCGATCCTTTCCCTTGAAAACTGTCATCTTTTTCTCCTTTTAAGCCGTTTTTTGCCGCATTCGAACCATCGTCGCTTTCTTTGCCCTGAAGAGCCGGAAAGCGCCGTACTCCCTTTAAGAGAACCTATACCCTGGTATCTCTGAACAAATACTGTTCTCGGGACTCTCTAGTTGACAATCGGCGCGTGAACTTCAAACCGCACCGCTTCAACTTAGGTTTGCTTACGACCTGCACATAAAAACACCTAAAATTGGAACAATAACCATATCCATATTAACAACACTAATAAATTTACCACAAGGACTCTACCTTTTTCAACAAAACTGCATACTATGTCAATTTTCAAGAGGGAATCATGGCAGGAGTGTGAAGGTAAGCGATGGAAACTTTAACAGCGGCGTTCCGCAGCCGGAGCGAGATGGAGCAAGCGGCGGACGCGCTTCGCAAGCAAGGCGTCATCCATCTTATGATGTGCCCGAACGGTGCCGGGAGCGATCATGCGTACCCGGAATGGGCCGGAGACTCCTTTCAATCCGGCCTCTCCGGCGGGCAAGACGAGGGGCTCTTGCAGCTCCTTGTCGAATCGTCACGACGAAGACAGGCCGAAGATACCATCAGCCGCTTCGGTGGAATCCTGTAAGAACGGCATAACGAAGAAAAACGCCCTGACGCTTTTCAAGAAGCGGTCAGGGCGTCTGTATGAGGGCCAGCAAATCGCGGTATTCCTCGGGTTTCAAATGCTTTTGCAGCAGCTGTTCCAGCTCCTTGATTTCGGCTGCGGTCAAGCCGTCCTCCATGAGCTGCGAAATCGTCTGCATGTCCTGCTGGGGAATGCGCGAAACAAGCAGCGAGAATACTTTGGCCTTATCCGCCTCCGACAGCTGCTCCTTCTTCTTCGTGAACTCCTCGCTCGACACGACGACTTTCCGGTCTTCCGCAGCGCCCGATTCGTCTCCGGACACGCCCTCCAGCTCCTTGACCGATTGCTGTCCCCAAACCGCAACCGCATCCTCCGGTACCCGGTACGGATCGGTCCGTTCCGCTTTGCCGGCGCTAGGTAAACCGGATTGGTTCTCCTTCGAGCCCGTTTCCGTCGAATCCGGGTTCACGTTCGCCGATACGGCCGCATCCTTGGGCTCATCCACAGCCATCTCGTTCGTTCCGCCGCCCGCGCCGAACCCCACGGTTGTCGTGAACCGGTTGAAGAACGACCCCCACCCTATCTTCGCCGTCGCCGGACGCTGGATGTGCAGCTGCTCCAGCACCAGATCGACATACGTGTTTACGGCCATAAACGTTAATGCCACACAGCATATGGAGGTCACCGCAGCCGTAACCGCCAATTTCATCAACCACTTTAACCCTTTCAATTCAGCTCACTCCCATTCGCGCCCATAGCAGGTCTCTAAGCTCTAGTATTGACCTTTTTCTGGGAAACCAACCGGATTGCGTACAGAAACTGAGCTGTTGAACCTCTCCTGTTTTTCTAAGAAAGATAACATCCTCTGGTCGTGGGGCGGAAATCGAGGCGACAACCGAATAGATCGAGATAAAAAACAAAGGAACGGGCCGCTATTCGCCCGTTCCTTCTTCGACTTAATAAATCGGGGTAACCAGGTTCGTTTGCTCCCGGTTGCGGCCTACAGAGAAGATCGCGATCGGGATGCCGGTCAGCTCGGAAACACGCTCGATGTAACGGCGCGCATTCGTCGGCAGTTCATCCAAGCTGCGTACGGCGGACAAGTCTTCGTTCCAGCCCGGCAGCTCTTCGTATACCGCTTCGCATTCCGCCAGCATCTTCAGACTGGCCGGGTAATGCTCGATTACCTCGCCGCGGTATTTGTACGCCGTACAAATTTTCACCGTTTCAAGTCCAGCCAGCACATCCAGCGAGTTCAAGGACAAGCCGGTGATGCCGCTCACCCGGCGCGCATGACGCACGACGACGCTGTCGAACCAGCCGACGCGACGCGGACGGCCGGTTACCGTGCCGTATTCATGGCCCTTCTCGCGAATCCAGTCGCCGATCTCGTTGTTCAGCTCTGTCGGGAAAGGACCGTCGCCGACGCGAGTCGTGTACGATTTCGCCACGCCGATAACTTGATGAATCTTGGTCGGACCGACACCGGAACCGATACATACGCCGCCTGCCGACGGATTGGACGAAGTCACGAACGGATATGTGCCTTGGTCGATGTCGAGCATAACGCCTTGGGCGCCCTCGAACAGCACCTTCTTGTCGGCGTCGATCAAATCGTTCAGCACGACGGAGGTGTCCGTGACGTACGGACGCAGCTTCTCGGCGTAGCCGAGATACTCCTGGACGATCGAATCGGCATCGAGGCCTTTGGAGCCGTAAACTTGTTCGATCAATACATTTTTCTCCGCAACGAGAAGGCGAACCTTGCGTTCGAATTCCTCCGCATCGAGCAGATCCGCGATCCGGATGCCGTTCCGCGCCGCTTTATCCATATAACATGGGCCGATCCCTTTACGGGTCGTTCCAATTTTATTATCGCCCTTGCGCTCTTCTTCCAGACCGTCAAGCAGCAGGTGGTAGGGCATAATCACATGCGCACGATCGCTGAGGCGCAAGTTTTTCGTTGAGAACCCATTATCATGAATATATTGAATTTCCTCGAGCAGCGCGCCCGGGTTAATCACCATGCCATTGCCGATTACGCAAACTTTATCTTGATAAAAAATACCCGACGGAATCATCGTCAACTTATATTTCTTATCGTTAATAATAATCGTATGCCCCGCGTTGTTACCGCCTTGGTAACGAGCTACGACCTCTGCAGATTCTGCCAGAAAATCGGTAATTTTTCCTTTTCCTTCGTCTCCCCATTGGGTTCCGACAACCACTACCGTTGACATTCGCACTACCCCCGTGAGGTGGAAACCACCTATGATTTGCCCTGAAGGCGCATGACACCATGACTAGTTTAGCAGTACACTAAACCAAAGTCAATAAAAACGAACGATTTCGTATACTCAGAATACAACGTTCGGAAAATGTTCACCAAGCAGCCAACAGTTCATACTCCTGCCTGCTCCTATTCGGCTTCAGACCGCATCATGCCGGTTTACGGCTTGGGCCTTTGAACCCCGGTGGACGCCGAATAGCGCCGCGGACGGCAAAAAAGCCCCGGCTGTCGCCGAGGCCAATACGCATCGTTCGCCTTTACTCCCGCAAGCATACGACGAAAGGCGCGCATTAATACGCCACCGCCGGTTCTTGATGCGAACGGTCCAGGTTGACGAACTTGTTGAAGTTTTTCAGGAACGCCAGCTCGACCGTCCCGACCGGGCCGTTCCGCTGCTTGGCGATAATGATCTCGATGATGTTCTTCTTCTCCGACTCTTTGTCGTAGTAATCGTCCCGGTACAAGAACGCGACGATATCGGCATCCTGCTCGATCGAACCGGATTCCCGCAAGTCCGACATCATCGGACGCTTGTCCTGCCGCTGTTCCACGCCCCGGCTAAGCTGCGAGAGCGCGATAACCGGCACGTTCAGCTCACGCGCAATTTGCTTCAGCGTACGCGAAATTTCCGAAACTTCCTGCTGCCGGTTGTCGCCCTTGCCTCGGCCATGGATCAGCTGCAAGTAGTCGATCAGGATCATGCCGAGCCCTTTCTCCTTCTTGAGCCGTCTGCATTTGGCCCGAATGTCGGCCACCGTCACCGACGGCGAATCGTCGATGTAGATATTCGCCTCGGATAGTGAGCCGATCGCCATCGTCAGCTTCTCCCAATCTTCCGGCTCCAGGAAGCCTGTCCGCAGCCGCCCGGCGTCCACGTTCGCCTCGGCGCAAATCATCCGCTGTACGAGCTGGGCCGCCCCCATCTCGAGACTGAAGATAGCGACGGTCTCTTTCTCGCGGACGCCGATATTTTGCGCAATATTGAGCGCGAACGCCGTCTTACCTACAGAAGGACGGGCCGCTACGATAATCAAGTCGGAGCGTTGGAAGCCGGACGTCATCTTATCCAGGTCGACGAACCCCGATTTGACCCCGGTCGTACTGCCCTTCTGATTGAACAACGTTTCAACCTTATCGAACACTTCCATCAGCACGTCTTTGATAGCAATGAAACCCGAACCCGAACGGGCCTGGGAAATTTCCATGATACGCGCTTCGGCGTCGCTGAGCAGCATGCCGACTTCATCTTGTCCCGCGTAACCGTTCGAGACAATCTGCGTCGCAGCGCGAATCAAACGGCGAAGCATCGACTTCTCTTCGACGATCTGCGCGTAATAATCTACGTTAGCCGCCGTCGGCACCGCATTGGCGAGCTCCGACAAATAAGTGATTCCGCCCACTTCTTCCAGCTGCTGCTTATCCTGCAGCCGGGCCGTCAGCGTGACCAGGTCAACCGGCTCGTTCGCCTCGGCAATCTCGATCATCGCTTCATAGATGAGCTGGTGCGCGCCGCGATAGAAGTCTTCGTCCCTCACCCGCTCCATGGCCGTTACAAGCGCGTCCCCGTCAAGCAAAATCGCGCCGAGCACCGCCTGCTCGGCTTCCAGATTTTGCGGAGGTATGCGATCCATAAACAGATTCTCGTTCATCCGATGGTGTCCTCCCGTTTCCCATGCTTACCCAGGGGCAAGGAGCGGTGCCCTAGCCAGAGCCAGGGCTGGCGTTCCTCTCCCCTTAACGACAAAGAGCCGGCCCTATTGCACCGGCTCGCATTACGCGCAAATGCCGCCGGGGGCGGCCGTCCGTCGCTTCTCTAACGATCGACCACACTCCCGAACCAGCTAACACCCCATACCGATTCCCTACGATACGACGCTTACTCTTCGGTCACGTGCACCTTCAGCTTCCCGGTTACTTCCGGGTGCAGCTTCACGACTACTTCCGTGACGCCGAGCGTACGGATGGGGTCGTCCATCACGATCTTGCGCTTGTCTACTTTGATGCCGAGCTTCTCAAGACCTTCCGCCACCTGCTTGTTGGACACGGCGCCGAACAAGCGGCCGTCCGTGCCCGATTTCGCTTTCAATTGCACGGTAAGCTCGCCGAGTTTCCGGCCGAGCTCTTGAGCGTCGGCCTTCTCCTGCGCCTTTTTACGTTCTTCCGCTTTCTTCTGCTGATCCAGCACCTTCACAGCTGAATCGCTGGCCGGCGCCGCCAAATTTTGTTTAAATAAAAAATTAGTCGCATAGCCCTCGGAAACTTCTTTGATATCGCCTTTTTTGCCTTGGCCCTTAACATCTTTCAGTAAAATGACCTTCATTCGAAAAGCCCCTCCTCCGCGTGCATCTGATTTAAAATTTGCTTCAACCGCTGTGTGGCTTCCGCCACCGTGCCTTCCAATTGCGTGGCCGCGTTGGTCAAATGACCGCCGCCGCCCATCCGTTCCATCACGAGCTGTACATTCATCTGTCCGAGCGAACGGGCGCTGATGCCGATCAAGCCGTCCGGACGCTCGCTGATAACAAATGAAGCCATAATTCCCGTCATAGTTAACAATGTATCAGCAACTTGGGCAATGATCAACTGAGAATATTTACGTCCGGGCTCCGTGACGGCAAGCGCAACATGGTCGAAGATGACCACCGCATTCTTAATAATTTCGGACTTCTTAATATAGTGATCCAAATCTTCCTTCAACAGCCGTTGGATCAACGAGGAATCGGCCCCGTTCCGCCGCAAGTAAGAAGCCGCCTCGAACGTACGTGCGCCCGTCCGCAAGCTGAAGCTCTTCGTATCCACCACGATACCGGCGAGCAGCGCCGTCGCCTCCAACACGCCCATCGTAAGACGCTCATCAAAATAAGGCAGCAGCTCGGTCACAAGCTCGCACGTTGAGGATGCGTAAGGCTCCATATAGACGAGCGTCGCATCCTGGATGAACTCCTCGCTCCGGCGATGGTGATCGATGACCACTTTGCGCTGCGTCAACTGCAGCACCCTCGGCTCCGACGTCATCGTCGCCCGATGCGTATCGACGATAACCGCGAGCGACCGCGAAGTCGTGATCTGAATCGCCTGCTCCGGCGTAATAAACCAGCGGTTCAGCTTCTCGTCCTCATAGATCGCCTCCATCAGCTTCAGGATAGATGGATTGACGCCCTCAATCACGATATACCCTTCCTTATTGCTGACGTGCGCCATCTTCAGCACCCCGATCGCCGCCCCGATCGAGTCCATATCGGGCATCTTATGGCCCATGATGATCACGTTGTCGCTTTCCTTGATCAGATCGCGAAGCGCATGGGAGATCACCCTTGCCCGTACCCGCGTCCGCTTCTCGATCGCATTCGTACGTCCGCCGTAGAACGACAGCCGTTCCCCGACCTTCACCGCCGCCTGATCGCCGCCGCGGCCAAGCGCCATGTCAAGGCTCGTTTGCGTCCATAAACCGAGCTCGATGAGCGACCCCGCTCCCGACGCGATGCCGATGCTAAGCGTCATCGGCAGCTTGTTCTCGATGGTGATGTCCCGTACCTCGTCCAATATTTCAAATCGCGACTGTTCGAGCTTTTTTAACCCTTTATGATCCGCCACCAGGAAGTATCGATCGGAAGCCGTACGGCGGATGTAGATCTGATGCTTTTGCGCCCATTCGGTAATTTCCCCCGTCACTTTGGCCATCATAATGCTGCGCGTCTGGTCGTCCAGGCCCTGTGTCGCTTCGTCGAGATTATCCATCATGACGATGCCCATGGCGATCTGATCCTCTTCGTTGCGCAGCTGAAGCGTACGAAGAATCGTGATGTCCGTGAAATAAAGCAACCGCTCCTCCGGCTTGATCTGAACCTCATAAATATGCTTGTCGAGAGTCAGCTCCAGCTTCAGTTCCTTTTCCTTGCGGTTCTTCAGCCCGGGAAATTGCTCCAGCAGCGGCTCCCCGATCAGTGTATCCTTGCCGAGCATTCTGGCAACGAACGGATTATGCCATTCGATCGTCTTCTCTTCGTTGTACAGCAAGATGCCGACCGGCAGCTCGTGAATGACATCGCTCCCCGCCTTCTTCACCCGATGGGACAGCGTGCTCACGTAATGCGTTAAATCCTGGCGAAACGCTCGTTCCGCCTGAAACGTGTAGTAGGCCAGAACGCCGCATACAACCAGGGCAACCACCCCAAGCTGCCAAACAAAGCAAGATATAGTGAGAATCAGAACAAGCAGCAGGGCAAATAGCCAATATACATGCATACCGTGCCATCGTTTCAACAGGAACTTCGGCATTTCATTCGCTCCAATCATGAATAATCGCACACGGCTGAGTTCTCCGCAGCCGAAGGCGACGCCGATGCACGCATATCGCGGCTCATAGGCGTTTCTACTCTTTGCGGGTTATACGATCACGGATAGGAAACGCTACATCGAACACGCCAATTAGGCTGAACAAAAAGAACAACGGAGGAAACAACAGCAACAGCGCGATTCCGACAATCGGCAGCGTCTTGTTCCAACGATTCATATGCGCAACGAAAAACAGAAAAGAAATCGCTTGAATCGCGAATGCCGTGCTAAGCAAGGGCAGCAAATTCAAGACTACCGTAAACAGCGTCGATTCCATATCTTTCGTGAACAGTTCAAGCACAAGGGCCACGACGTAGATCCAGATGAATGATTTAGGCAGCTTCCAGTCTTTGATCGGACGGAACGCCGGAACCGACTCTCCTAACCGCACCAGGACGCGCCGCGTCACCGCATGCGAGATAACGGCATACAAGAGAGAGAACGTGATCATATACATCGGCAGCATTTGCACCGATAAATGAACGATGGTATCGATATCGACCCCCATAAGGCTTTTCATCTGCGGGGAGTACAGGTTGAATGAATCGATCATGAACCGTTTCATCGCGCCTACCGGATTCAAACCGAACAGGTGCGCGACGACCAAGCTGATCAACAGTTCGATCAGCAGCGTTACGGCTCCTGCGTTCAATACGGAACGAGCGGGAGCACGCTTTTTATACAAATTGCCCATCTGAATAACCGGAGGCAGCAAGAAGAGAGAAACCGATACGAGCATCGCTCCGATCCATCCGATTAGCAGAAATGAGACCATGACGTAAACGATCGCCAAACTGGCCAAATAGTGAATCAAGAACGACTTCGTCCCTAATCGCACATACAGCACGAGGACCGGCACCAGCAGGAAAAAGAACGTCACCAAGTTGAGCAACGGCGCCATAAGCGATAAAAGCAATACGATATAAACGATGCTCCAACCGAGCATTCGCGGCTTTTGTGTTTCTTCCAACCCTTTCACCTCTTACGCAAATGATCTTCCAAAGCGGAGATATCGCCATACCATTCTTCCAACTGATGTCCTTCCTCACGGTGCTTCTTCATCTTATCGGTCACCGCTTCGTCGAGACTGCGCATCGAGATGCCGAGCCGGCGCCCCAAAATGTAACTACAGGCCACGAGGCTGGCCAATCCGTCGATAATTTTATGATGGCTGCCTTCCCAAATCCCCTTTAACAAATGAGCCATTTGATCGACCAATTCGGTCTTTAGCCATTCGATAATTTTGGCCCGCTTGGCCAAATCGACATCCTTATCCATAAACGACATGCCGCTTCTCCCCTTACACCGGGCGCTTTTGTTAATTATACCACATATTCTATGCCTTTTGTTCCGACTGCCACAGCTTGAAACAATAATCAATGATTTCCCTGCGTCGGATAATTCCGATGAACACCTCATTATCGTCGATGACCGGCACATAGTTCTGATTGGTCGCCAGCGTAATCAAATCCTGCATCTGCTGGTCGATGCGTACCGGTTTGATCGCCATATGCTGCGGCACCTCGGTGAGCTGAACTTTATGCGCGTTGTCAAATCCGATTTCAGGTGAGCGCTTTAGCTTCCAGAGCAGATCGCCTTCCGTGATCGTCCCGGCGTATTTGCCATGCTCATCAACTAGCGGAACGGCCGAGTAGCGATGGTATTCCATCCGTTCCAACGCTTGCCGCATCGTAGAATGAGGGGATAAATAAATGACCTGATCCTTGGGTACTAAGAAAAAAGCGATATTCAATCGATCTCCCCAGCCTTTCTCTATCAATCGCGGACGCCGAAACCTCCGCCTGTTCATCATATCACGTTAGGCCCCTCGTTGAAAAATAACGGGAGCCATTCCGGCCCTTCATTTATGCCAATAATTTTCGCTCCCAGAAGCTGCCCGCTCCCTTTCTCTTGCCCTTCTGAAATTGCTTTCTGTGCGCTTCGCTTTGTACAATAAGGATCAGGAGATGATGTCATGTATCTATACACGGATCAAACGTACAACGAGGTGGACTTTAGCCATAAAGATTTGCGGGAAGGCGAACTGCGCGGCTGTACGTTTACGAAGTGCCGGTTTCAAAGCGCCAACCTGTTCGTCGCCAAATTTCAGGAATGCAAAATGGTCGGCTCCGACTTTACCGAAGCTAATTTGGACGGCATTACCATCCTGCAGGGGGACTGGTCTTATACGAGCTTACGACTCGTTCAATTATCCAAACAGCAGCTTCGCGGCGTTCGATTCGTCGAAGCCGATCTGTACGACTCCAAGCTTGATAAAGCGGACCTGCGTGACGCGGACCTCACCCGGGCCCACTTGGCGAAAGCAAGGCTGCAGGGCGCCGACCTGCGGGGGGCTGTGCTCGACGGCGTTGATTTCAAGAGCTTCGATATCAAGGGCGCTCGGCTGGATACGGCGCAAGCCATTGCTTTCGCCCGCTCCTATGGGGCGAAAGTCGACTAATATGCAGCGACGACAAAAAGACAGTCGGTTTTCCGACTGTCTTTCGTTATACCAACGTTATTCCGTTGTGTATGGAAGCAAAGCCACTTGACGGGAGCGTTTGATCGCGATCGTCAAAGCGCGTTGATATTTCGCGGAAGTACCCGTTACACGACGAGGCAAAATTTTGCCGCGCTCGCTAATGAATTTCTTCAGCGTTTCGATATCTTTATAATCAATGTGCTTGATTTTGTTTACGGTGAAGTAACAAACTTTACGGCGCTTGCCGCCTTTTTTGCCACGACCGCTGAACTTTCTTTCGCCGCGCTCGCCGCGATCTTCAGAGCGTTCTCTTTTTTCGAATGCCATGTTGTTATCCTTCCTTTCTACGTTAGATTCATTCCAATCCGTTCCGCATTAGAATGGCAATATTGAAGAACGTACACTGTGTAATTCCCCAATACCCCTTGTCCTAATTGATTTTTTATTGATTACACATACGTCCCTGTGTAATTCGTGAGTTCACTTTTCTTAAAATACCACAAATGAGTCTAAAAATCAAATGTTTTAAACTGACCTCGTTCCGCCTCGATAATTGTACTTATACAACCTCTTCGGTGTATATACTAATGGTGGGGTACAGTCCCCTCCTTGTATATAGAGCAAATAGGCTACCGCAATGAGTAGTTCCAGTAGTCTATTTGTCTCCCCCACAACCAAACATGCAGAATTAAAATGTTCCCAGACGAAAGATGCATATGTAAATTTTTGGATATTTCCAGTTTTGAATGGGAATTCTCTACTGAGTCTCCAAAGACTTTACATGGAGTGGCGGGCATGATAGGCTAGCCAGCCATGCGAAACCCATGTGGTTTCGCCCTTTCGCAAAAAATCATGCCTGCAGAGGCTCCATGTCAAGTCGGCACTGAATTCTCAATAGGATTGCAACCGTCATGCAAAACTGCGATTAGCCAAATTTTTGCACTAAGCCATCGTTGTCCCTGTCATTTTTCATACTCTAAGGATTTAGCTGTTTATGATTATTCACTTCGTCAATACTGCCAATTTCAACATATATACGCGAACGTTCCGTAGACGGTTTCCTGTTCTTCATCTCGCCTTCGGCGATACTTTATTTCGGAGCACAGCAGCTCATACGTCGCAAGGACGCCATTAAGGTCGCCGTATCGCGTTTCGTAGTGCTGGAACATGTCGTGAAAAAGGCGCAGCCCGGCCGGAAGGGGAGGCTACCGAGGCGCTGGCGCCGACCACTTTTATCGCATGGAGAGATCGCGCACCGTTGAGTACCGTTCGATGCGGACGTTTTGGCAGCGCTGCGGGTTCTTAAACCCGTCTGCGGCCAGCATTGCGTTCCACTCCTTAGCTGTATGCAGCGGCAGGCCGTGGCGCTGCGGCTCCAGGCCCTGCGCGCGGTAAGCGAGCTCGAATGCGGTATGCAGCTCTCGAAACGTCTCCGCTCCGAACGTAGTGAATGCCAGCATTCCGCCTGGACGCAGCAGCCGCTTGAGCTCGCATAGTGTCTCCTGCGGGTGGGCAAGCCATTGGAAACAGGCGAATGCGAAGCATTATTGTCGCGGTATATGAATTAAATGCTGATGAAGTGTTTGTGGTCGGACATCACGATTGCGGGATGAGCTATGTTGATCCTAGCGAAGCCATAAAAAAAATGAAGGAGAAAGGCATATCTACTGAAACTATCGACACCGTCGAAAAGGCGGGAATTAATTTGCAACAATGGTTATACGGTTTTGATAGTGTTGAGGATTCAGTAAAAGCCAGCGTGCAGACGGTCAAGAATCACCCTCTGCTACCAAAAAACGTTCCAGTTCATGGCCTCGTAAACAACCCAGAAACAGAAAAGTTTTTTGGGGCATACGCATAGTCAGGTGAAAAAAGACCGCCTTCTTTTTAAAGAAAGCGATCGTTTTTTAGCATGCTGTTTTATTGATACTGCCGTGGCTGCAAATTCTGATTCTGCCAGCTCTGAGCCATTGGCCAGCCCGCATTCTGCACGCCGGCTTGTTGTTGCGCTGTTTGTTGAAGCTGAGAACAAATTTGCATCGCCTGCTGCATCTGCTGTATGGCAGTTTGATGTCCTTGCAGAACAGATTGAATGGTTTGAACCGCTTGACGTTCTTTCTGGGCCAGCTGATCCAGTTGGGCGGCGTTTTGCTGCTCCTGTTGCAACATTTGCTGATACATGTTGCTCGATTGCTGCGTTTGCTGGATCAACTGTTGAATAATCTGCGCGCATTGGCTTGCTTGCTGTGAAAGGTTTTGTTGATACACGATCTTTGACCTCCTTCAATATGGTAGGACTTCATCCCCCAAAGCTTATTATGTGCAAGCGCCCATTTTTCATGTAACGCCTATATTGTGATCTCACAATTCATTTTAATGAAACTGCACATCAATTTGCCGTTGGGTATCGGCTTTTAATTTCGGCATGCGAACTTCAAGGACACCGTTGCGATACGTTGCTGTCGTTCCTTCCGTTTGAACGCGTGATGGCAAAGACACCGACCGTTGGAACCGTCCGAGAAACCGTTCTTTGCGATGTATTTGTTCCTGTTTCACTTCATTCGCTTGCTTTATGGTCCCATTAATTGTAAGCATGTTTTCATCCACATCGATATGAAGGTCTTCTTTTTTATCCAAACCAGGGATTTCACAAGAAGCAATCACTTCATGTTCAGTCTCAAATACATCAATACGAGGGGTTGCAAATCCCAGACGCGCGCCGATTTCAGGAAAACCTTCGTTAAAAATTTTTTCCAAATCCCTTCTCCATAGATCGGTATTGCGAAACGAATCCCAAGGAATGAGCGGCATGTAATTTCCTCCATTGTCACATTATCTTTTTTTCAGCTTTATTTTGTACTCTTCGGAAAATATTATTCTTTGCTACCCTGCATAGTTGATTGGAATATGCCTTTGGTCGGAAACTCCCGGCAATAGCCCCCGAAAAGAATTTTTGAGGGTTTGTTGTGTAGCCATTGGCATTTACAGCAATGTTACCGACAATTTTAAGTTGTTCCCGTAAATGT
This sequence comes from Paenibacillus sp. tmac-D7, assembly GCF_006519665.1. Classification (NCBI taxonomy): domain Bacteria; kingdom Bacillati; phylum Bacillota; class Bacilli; order Caryophanales; family Paenibacillaceae; genus Paenibacillus; species Paenibacillus sp. tmac-D7. The sequence continues at coordinate 24,485 of NZ_VIDW01000050.1, forward strand.
CGGTAATTGAACGATTACGCTTGTACCGGCATCCGAGCTATCGATATTCAAGGTTCCCCCCATTTTTTCGATCATAGCATAACTGAAACTAAGCCCGAATCCGATCGCGTCCGGTTTACTTGTAACAAACGGTGTGATGATTCGGGGCTGCAAATCTTTTGGAATTCCTGCACCTTGATCGCGAACAATGATTTGGATATGATTGTCGGTAATGTGCGTGCGAAGCGTTAAGACAGAACCTGGGGGACTTGCATCTAAGGCGTTGTCAATGATTTCTTGCAGCGCGGCTCGCAGCAACTTGGGGTGTCCAAACACAAAACCGTTTCGCTCCGGATATTCCAGAGCGAAACGTACTGTTTTCTCCAACGCTTGAACCTGTATATCGGGAACCCATTCTTGCAAAAACGAAAGGACAGAAACAGGAGCAAATTTCCATTCGGAAGGCTTTCCAAAGAGCAAAAACCGCTGCAACGCTTTGTCAAGCGTCTGAACTTGCTCATCGAGCAGCTTAAAGTATCCGGCCATTTTCTGATGAGGCGGAGAGGCAGCAAATTGCAGAACGGAAACATGATTCTTCAAATTTTTTTCTAAAAGTTGAAGCGTTCCTTTGATTACCGCTAAAGGATTTAAAATGATATTGGCTGTGCCCGCCGCCATATGCCCAATCGTTTCCCTTCTTTCTTTCTCGCATTGGAGCTGCACGTACTGCTGAAAATCTTGGATATCGGCCATTAGAACAAAACATTCCCCTTTTAACTGAGGGTATACATAGGCGATCATGGATCGCACTTTGCCATCTAACTTCTCTTGTACGAGTACTCCCGGGTAATTCTTTTTATCCTGCAATACTTGCCCCACGATCGCTTGTATTGCCGAGTGTGCAGGGAATTCTTCTTCGGGGGTTACTGAGTACCATGTGTTCATGGTTGTATTTAACCATAAAATTCTGGCTTCTGAATCAACGACAGCCAGTCCAATATCCATTTGATCGGAATTCATAAGGAACTCTACGATTTGCTTCATCTCTATTAACGTCCTCCATTTGCTTCCTCCATTAACTCCCTTCCCGGCCACTTATCATGTGCAAACTGCAGTAAACAAGCGAGCGAATTTCTCGTCACGAAGTGGATGGGTTATGAATAAAATTAAACCCACTTTCAAAGAAGTTATTAAATTCGCTGTTACAGAGCGACGGGAAACGATACGGTGAAAGTTGTACCTTCACCAACCTCGCTTGCAACCTCAATATTCGCATTGTGATACTCTGCAATCTGATAACAAATGGATAGCCCGAGACCCGTTCCTGTCTCTTTCTGCGTAAAAAAGGGTTGTCCGATCTTTTGCAACAATTCTTGCGGAATTCCAACCCCGTTATCCCTTATGCTTACTTTAACCCATTCATCGCATCGCATTTGTTCGATCCAGACAGTTCCCCCTTCAGGCATCGCTTCAATGGCATTCTTAATCAAATTAATAAATAACTGTTTGATTTTATTTCCATCGCACCGGATCTGCACGGATTCCTTGGTTGGATGAAAGTGAATTTCAACATTATGTAAAGTGGCCTGCGCCTGAAGCAGCACGACGATATCCTGAATCAGCTCGGAAAGATCATGCCGCGTCATGTTCATCTCTTGCGGTTTGGCTAAGGCCAGCAGTTCATTTAGAATAAGTTCGATACGAGTTAATTCATCCTTCATAATATCGTAGTACTTACTTCCATTTTCGTTGCCGGCGCTTAACAATTGCAGAAATCCTTTCAGCGCGGTAAGCGGGTTTCGAATTTCATGCGCAATTCCCGCGGCCATTTGACCCGCTATGGATAATTTGTCTGCCTGATGAGCAGATTGCTTGGCTGCATCAAATTCGGTAATATCGTGCATGACACAAATGCCGCCCACAATTTTATTGTGAACAATGATCGGCTTCCCATGACAGAGAACGAGGCGATGCTCGCCATTCGACTTTTTAACGACCATTTCCAGATCGCGGAAACTTTCGCCCCGATACGCCCGATAAAGCGGGACGCGTTCCTTGCTCAACAGCGTTTTTCCATCCGATTCATACAATCCGTATGTAGAACTCCAGTGTTCGGGAGAAAGAGGTATCTGTACGAATTCGTGCAATTGTCTTGCGGCTCTATTCATGCTTGTCAATATCCCATTTTCATCACAAATCACAACGCCGACATCCATCATTTCGACAATACCACTCATGACACGTTCTTGAGTAGCCAGGACGTCTTCCAGCGTCTTTCGGCTCGTGATATCTCGAAAAACCTTAACTATTTCACGAACATTGCCCGAATCGTACCGTAGCGTGCTGCTTACGACCTCCACCCAAACAAAGGAGCCGTCTCTTCGACGTAATCGCAAAATGTTGACATAACCGTCTTCATTCATCCACTCTTGCGAGTTGTCCAATTTTTCTATATCGGGAGGATAGAACAGTTCCCAGACAGGTCTTCCTATCAATTCCGTCGCATCATAACCCAGCAATGGTTTGCACGCCGGCGATATGTAGTAGATAATGCCATTGATATTCAGTGTAGCAATCATTTCCCCCGTGTGGTCCGCTAACAAACGATACTTTTTCTCGCTGTGCTTCAGGGCCTTTTCCATACTGGATTGCAGGGTAATATCCCTTGCGATGCAATGCAGCCCTACGAGTTCATTCTGAATGAAATTCGGGATATGCAATACGCTGAATTTTAATATTTGGCCGTCTTTCGCTTCAATTGAAGTTTCCATTTCAAACGGGGCATTGGTATACGTTTCCGTCACGTGCTCCAGACTTTCCCAAATGATGTCTCCAAGTGTTCTTTCCAATTCGTATAAGTCATAGCCCAATAATTTCGTGCAGGCGCGGTTCACATAGCTGATACTTCCATCCAACATGACGTCGTAAACAAGATCGGAATGATTGTCAGCAAGCATTCTGAATTTATCCGCGTATTCCTCGTTCAATTCAACAAGCCTTTTGCGATACGTGATCTCCTGAATCTGGATCAAGAATATCCTTTCCGGATATTCCTCCACTTCGATGATCGATAGGGTTGTCGTTCCCCATTTGTGTCTGCCGTCAAGACAAATATAACGATTTTCCATTTCGACATAATCGGAATTACCGCCTAACAAGTCATTGATGGATCCGTTATATAATGGAACGTCTTCCGTATAAATGATATCATGTATTCTCATTCGCAGCAGTTCTTGTTCTGTATAGCCCAGCATGTTGCATAGCGAGCGATTGACCATTTCCACTTCCCCGCCGAGCCGAACCATAGCTTTTCCGACAAGTGTATAATGAAATGCGTGGTGGGCGACAGGATGCGAAAGCAAATCTGAAATATCCATTGTGCAAGTAACCTCCGACTGTGCAATAAGCGTATAGTTGCATACGTAACGTTCTTCTGTTAAGAACCTATGTATGTACTCTATTATATAGGTCATTTGTAACAGTTGGAACAAGATTCCGAGACCAACTTAACTTGGAGTCCCCGAACGCTAGCCATGGAAACGGAACCGACTTGTGATCTGCGAAAGAGCCGCTTCACCACGCACTTCATCATCCGAATTCTTACGAAAATAAGACGGAGGCCGGCAAAGTTGCCAGCCTCTATGATCAAGTATACACAAGTAATCACACCTTCAATTGATTCGTTATTCAGTGTTCACGATCTCATATCCCGGAAGGACAGGAAAGTATGTCCATTTGCTCTCGGTTTCGACTCCGTTCGTCCTGGATCAATTGACATAACGTACTCGCCAATATACGTCCAGCCGTTCTTGGCGCGACCAATCCCGGTAAACTTGGTGCCAACAAGGCCTTGATTCCACGTTTTTCGGCAAAACGAAAATCAGTCCCACCAGGTTTGGAAGCCAAATCAATAATGATAGCGTGATGCGGAATACGGGTTAAAACACGAGAACTAAGAATATGCGCCGGAACTGTGTTAAAAATAATATCCACATTTACGCCTTCATCGTACAAATCTTTCGTATTAAACGGCTCAATCCCCATCTCCCAGGCACGTGCAAACTCCTCCGGTTTCTGCACACCCGCTTTGACGCGTGCCCCCAGGCGGTGAAGCATACCGGCTAACGTAAGACCGATTCTCCCCAAGCCCAGCACCATACAACGCGAACCATGTATGGTAATGTCCGTATGTTGAATGGCCATCATTAAGGCGCCTTCCGCAGTGGGAATGGAATTGAAGATGGCAACATCGTCCCTGCTGAATAATTCAATCAGATCGATCCCCAGTTCCGCGCAAAGGTTCTTCAAGTAGGACTTGGCTATGCCAGTATAGACTTTTGCGTGTTTCGGCAAGGAAGACATATATTCCTTGTTCAGCAATAGCGTTTCAGCTGAAAATGAAGATTCTACTCTGCCATGGTCGTCTGTACCGACAACCGGTAATATCAATATGTCCGCTTTGCGAAGAACCTCCTTCGTAAGCTTGGAATAATGGACTTCATGAAGTTGTTCGTGCAAATCTTCAAAACCGATTACCGCAACATTTGCATCCAGGTCAGTGAATGACCGAATGATTTCAAGATGCCGGGCATCGCCTCCAAGGAAGACAATATGCAGACCCGTTAACAAAAAATCCCCCTACTTTCCTTAAGAATGGACTCAACAATTACCTGCCCCCGCTTACCATCTTTAAAAGCGCATCTGCTCCTTTCATTCCAGGGCGAATTCCGCGTAATTCCGCCTCTGTAGTAACCATATCGAGTGGGGCATCCAGCAATTGCTCTATGGTTCGCACCCCGGTTGCGCGTCCTGCGACAATGCGGCGATCGTTTAATTTCTCATTTAACAAACGGATATCCAGCGCGCCGCACATGATATATCCGTGATCGGTTGTGATGGCAAGAAGTGTTGTTTTGGGCAGGGCGACCTCGATACTTATAACCTGATGACCTTCCACTTCAATCGGTTTCATCATGATCATCTATGATGCAGCTCCTTTTTTTCTACACTATATGCCGGGCGTGATATTTGCACCATAGACGGTAGCCCAAATCCGATATTACTTGTATTCGTTGGAAGCCTTCTCCCCTTTCGCCATATACATGTGTAATTGGACTTCGATTCAATTCCATGTAATTTTTGAAATTTATAACAAAGGAGATAACAAACGCGCTGCTTGATCAAGCATGCGCTCGAAAGAAGTACGATGCATATGATCTTCCAAACGATATGGAGTAGCCTCGGCGAGATCCCGTTCGAATTGTTCTGTAAGCTCCCGGGCCACATCGGAATGATACATCACTGCACACACTTCGTAATTTAAACGGTAACTACGTAGATCGTAGTTGGAAGAACCCACTTCGGCAATCTCGCCATCGATAATCATGACTTTGGCGTGCAATACA
>NZ_VIDW01000051.1:0-29825 GCF_006519665.1 Paenibacillus sp. tmac-D7
CAGCCGGTCGCGGCCAGCAGCGCGACCCCGAGCAGCAGAGCGGCGTTAGAGCGCTGCGGAATGGTTCTCATCGTCAAGCCCCCTCACATTCTGGAATCGTCGTCTTCCTACGAGGATCGAGGCTCGCTCGCGGGGAACGGTCGGTTCATGCCGAAGTCCACTTTTTCCCTTGCCAAGTGTCCCGGCGAACCAGTTCTTGGTCGAATGCGTTCAGCACTTCCCACTTCTTCAGGCTCCACATCGGACCGATCAACAAGTCGCGCGGCGCATCCCCGGTAAGCCGGTGAACGATCATGTCGGGCGGAAGCAGCTCCAGCGTGTCGACGACCAGGCTCACGTACTCATCTTTCTCGAGGAATTGCAGCAGCCCGGCTTCGTACTGCTTAACCATCGGCGTTTTGCGCATCAGATGGAGCAGATGAATTTTAATCCCTTGCACGTCCATATGCGCCACTTGCCGGCCGGTTTCCAGCATCATCTCGTGTGTCTCCTGCGGCAGCCCGTATATAATGTGGGCGCAAACGCGGATGCCGCGCGCCCGCAGCTTGGCGACGGCGTCCAGGTAGCAGGCGGTGTCGTGCGCGCGGTTGATGAGTTCGGACGTGCGTTCGTGCACGGTTTGCAGCCCCATCTCGACCCAGAGGTACGTCCGCTCGTTCAGCTCGGCCAAATAGTCGATCACATCGTCCGGCAAGCAGTCCGGCCGAGTGGCGATCGACAGCCCGACAACCCCGGGCTGCTGCAAGATCGCTTCATAATACTCACGGAGCTCTTCGACGGGAGCGTACGTATTCGTATAGGCTTGAAAATAACCGATATATTGCGCTTCCGGCCATTTCTGATGCTGCAGGTCGCGAATTTTGTTAAATTGCGTCACGAGGTCGTCGCGGCGGCTGCCGGCGAAATCGCCCGAGCCGCGGGCGCTGCAGAACGTGCACCCGCCGGTCGCAATGGTTCCGTCCCGATTGGGGCACGTAAAACCGGCGTCGAGCATCACTTTGAACACTTTGGTGCCGAATTGCCGGCGCATTTCGTAATTCCATGTATGAAACCGTTTATCTCCCCATAAACGGGGTCCGGTTGATTCCGTTGCTTGCATGGCGTATGGACTCCTTCAAATTCAGGTTGCTGCGAGCACGATGGCTCTCAATCATTTTACAAAAAACAGGGCAGAAAAGCGAACTTTCCCTTGACAATAGCCCCTTGTCCCGAATCGGATAACAAGAAGCGCCGAGGTTCATCCTATGGTTGCAGGGCGGCTAACCAACTTTCGATTGGAGAAGGGAGATTTCTCACATCATGAACAAGTTCGGTAAAACAGTGCTTGCGTTAGCGTTGACGACTGCATTAGGTTTCGGAGGTCAGGCGTTCGCCGAGACAGCTGCTACCGGTACAACCGGAACTACCGGTACGTCGGGCACGTATGGAACTTACAACACCAACGGGACATACGGCACCGGAGCGACTAGCGCCACGGGCAGTGTTAACCCGACTACGACGGGCACGGCCGGCTACGGCCCTTCGACACCGGGCACAAGCACGACCGGAACGACAACCACGACGGGAACCGGCTACAACGACAACATGCTCGACCGCATGAACACTTACCCGAATACCGCCGATCGCACCGGCTACGGGTATGGTGGCAATTACAGTACGCTCTCGTACCGGACGAACACGGCGAACAACGCAACCACGGCGAACGGCAGCAATTGGGGATGGTTGGGCCTCCTGGGTCTTCTCGGATTAGCGGGCATGCGCGGACGCAGCAGGGACGAGGATGTAGACCGTGCGAAGTAAAGTATAAAGACGGAAAGCCAGCCATCACGCACCGACTGCGGCCGAACCTTAAGCGAACGAACGATCGCCGGGGTTCGGTCTTTTCATTGCCGGTATTATTGAGTATAATCGACAAAGGAAAACGGCTGTCCCGGGTTTCAGAACAGGACGCGCGTAAATTGCGGTTGGAGGAAAATCGAGTATGCGGCTAAGAGGACGTAAAGGAATAAAAGAAGCGCTGGAGGCTCAGCCCGAGCTGGTTGTTTTGGAACCGCAGGCTCATAAGGGCCGTTGGCGGGAAGTGTTCGGCAATGACCGTCCGATTCATGTGGAGCTCGGCATGGGCAAAGGAAAGTTTATCAGCGAGCTAAGCGCGCTCAACCCGCAAACGAATTACATAGGCATCGACATGTACGACGAATTGATTCGCAGAGGCAGCGAGAAAGCACGCGATTCCCGTGAGGTTCATGGCGGCGACTTGTCGAATTTGCGGCTCGTTCGTTTCAATATCGAATATTTGGAGGACATCTTCGAGAGTGGTGAGCTGGACCGCATCTATTTGAACTTCAGCGACCCGTGGCCGAAAAAGAAGCACGCGCGCCGTCGGCTGACGCATGCCGCTTTTGTCCGTAAATACGAGAAAGTCCTGAACGATAACGGCGAAATTCATTTCAAGACGGATTCCCGCAGCTTGTTCGAATTTTCTTTGAACTCGTTCGCCGATCTCGGACTGAGGATGCGCAATATTTCGCTCGATCTGCATGCCGAAGGGCCGCGCACCGATCTGGTGATGACGGAATACGAGACGAAATTTTTCGAGCGGGGGATGCCGATTCACCGGGTGGAAGTCGTGATCGGCGAGAAGGCGCTGGCCGCTCATGTGAAGCGATTGGCGGAGGAAGACGAGGCGGGGGCTGAACCGGAAGGAAACGCGAACTAACTCCTGCGGCAAAAATAACGGAACGATCTCGCGTCTATTTGGTTGAATGACGGTTCGCCCTTTTTCGTTCCGATGGTACCTTACCGGTCCGCTATATTTCACCGGGCTTCGTCATAAGCCCTCCATCTTACTTTCGTTATGACATTGGCGGAGCTTGGCTCCGCGCGAGAAAGCCCTGACCCCCGGTCAGGGCTTTTCGGCTATGAAGACTTGGTCCAGCAGCCGGCAGCCGCCAGCTGATCGATGATCACGCGCGAACAATCCATCGGACGGTAAGCGGCTGCGCTGGTTCCACGCGCTTCACGTCTATGCCGCATGACCGGATATTGCTCCGCCAGCATGTCAAACCAACGATTGACGGTTTCCGGCGAGCGTATCGGTTCCCCGAGCCCCTGCTGAATGAAATATTGAAGGTTTTCCTCTTCCTGGCCCGGGATCGGCTCGTAGAACAGCATCGGGATTCCCTTCGCCATAGCTTCCGTGCATGTCATGCCTCCCGGTTTGGTGATCAGCAAGTCAGACACGTCCATCCATTTGTCGATTTCATGGGTAAAACCGAGCAGGCGCACATGGGGATGTCGAAACCGCTCATCTGCGAGCAGCGCAGCTTTGGCTTTCTCGTTGCTGCCGAGGCAAATAACGAGCTGTATGTCCTCCCGCCGCTGCACGAGATGATCGAGGAACGCTTTTCCCTTCATTAATCCCCAACCGCCGCCCATCACGAGCACCGTCGGCATGGCCTTTAGCCCGAAGCGAGCGCGCAGCTCGTCGCGGTTGTGCGCCTTCCAGAAATTCGGGTGCACCGGAATGCCGGTCACCTGAATCGAATCGGCCGGTACGCCGCGGCTAAGCAAGGTTTGCTTGGCGTCCTCAGTGGGCACCAGGTAGGTGTTCACTTCACGGCTTACCCATGCCCCGTGAACGTCGTAATCGGTAATGACCGTACATAAAGGAACGTCGAGACCGATTCGTTTCAGACGGGAAACGACCGCGCTGGGGAACGGGTGCGTACACACGATCGTATCGGGACGCAGCTGACGGATGACGGCTGCCGCCTGTGCGTAAAAAATGCGGTGCAAGGCGAGCTGTGTCATGCGGTTCAGCGATTTTTTGTAACGCGACCTGTACACCATCCCATACAGTCTGGGCTGGGTGGATACCGTCTTCCGGTACGCCGTAAATACCCAAGGAGCCAGCATCGGGTGTAAAAACTTCCCGAGCTCCAGTACGCGGGTTTGAATATCCGGCGCAAGCAGGCGCAAACTTCGGGCCAGCGCGTGCGCCGCTTGCGTATGTCCCGCCGCGAAGCCTTCGGATAACAATAGAACCCTCTTTTTACGCATTGGCGAATTCCCTCCACCGGGTACCTTGTGATTTAGGCTTGCCTTCCATGGGGCTTGCTTCCTACAGCACGGCTACAGCCGAGACGGCGGTTACAGTTCCGATCAAGCTGCCGGCCAGACAATCGGAAGGATAGTGCAGGCCCAAATAAATACGTGAAACGCCGACCAAAGCGGCGACCGGCAGGAACAGTGCGAACGTCCACGGGCCGATAAACATCAGCGGTACCAGAACGGAGAATACCGCCGTCGTATGGCCGGAAGGAAAAGAGTGGTCGGTCAGCGGATTTTTGCAGGCGCGGGTATCGGGAAGGACGAGATAAGGGCGCAATCTGGGGTATTTCTTCTTAATAATAGCCACGGGCAAATGACTCACGGCCAGCGCCGCGCAGCTCTGAATGCCGGCCGTTCTCCAATCGCCGCCGGTGAATAGGGCAATGGACAACGCGGTGACGATCATGACCGTCGCGCCTCCGATATGGGTAAAGGCATTAAAGAATAAGTCAAGCACGTCGTGCTGAATACGCTGATTCACAAAACAAAACATCCGTTTTTCATGATGCTGCAGCCAAGTTACGACACGGCTCAAGAGTTATCGCCTCCTGCTGTGGAATTAGCTTTCGTCATGCGCTTACTTTTATTGTAGCTGTCAATTGTTAATGGAGTATCAACGGAAAGAATAGAAAAAATTAATGTTGCATTGACGCCCCGTTAACAATGTTTGGATAAGATAGCTTGTGAAGCTTGCCGCTTGTAACGTATCCCTTAATACGGCCGGCCAACCCGAAAGTTTCCTTTGCAGCTGCTTCCCGCCTCGTGAACGTCTTCAGCCGGGTAGACTGTACGGCGTGCCATACGGTCCATTGTATTCTTCAGCCGCCGGTTTCGTCTCACCGTAAACCGCCGATGCCGATTGCAGTTTCGACAAAACCCCGGTTTATGCTTCCAATGTCAGTTTTGTCTCAGGTAATCCGCCAACGTGTATGACGGTTTCGACAAAACCCGGCTTATGCTTCCGATGTAGTTTTGTCTCACGTCATCTGCTAACGCGGATTACTGTTTCAACAAAACTTGGAGGAGGTTAATTATGAGAGTAGCCCTGTTTACGGATACGTATGTGCCGGATGTGAACGGTGTTGCGCAAACGCTCGGTCGATGGGTGAATTACTTGGAAACGCGCGGGGTGGAGTGCATGGTGTTTGCGCCGTTAAGTCACTCGGCTGCCGAAACGAATCAACGGATGGTGGAACGATTTTACAGTATCCCTTTTTTATTGTATCCGGAGTGCCGAATGGCTATCCCGAACCCGATGAATCTGAAGAAAACGCTCAGAGCTTTTGCCCCCGATCTGATTCATTTGGCGACACCCTTCAACTTGGGGCTGGTCGGGCTGCATTACGCGAAGCGGCATCACATACCCGTGGTAGCGTCCTACCACACTCACTTCGACCAGTATCTCGCTTACTATAAACTGCAATGGATGGAGCCGATCCTGTGGAAATACATGCTTTGGTTCCATCAGGACTGTCAACGCATTTACGTTCCTTCCCGTTCCGCAAAGAAACATTTGGAGGAAAAAGGGCTCAATTTCGTAGAAATTTGGTCCCGCGGCGTCGATATGCAGCGCTTTCATCCGTTCGCGGATCGAAAGGAAGTGCTTGCCGCCCGCAACCTTTCTCCGGGTAAGTTCGTCATGTTATATGTTGGAAGACTGGCTCCCGAGAAGAGCGTCGACGTGTTGATGCGCACTTTCGAATCGTTGCCGGCACACATGCGGGCCTGTTCGCACTTGATCATAGCTGGCGACGGGCCGCTGCTAAAGCCGCTTACGGAGCAGTATGGAGGTGATCCCGACATAACGTTTACCGGCTTTCAGCAAGGCAAGGCGCTGAGCGATCTCTATGCCGCGGCCGATGTGTTCGTGTTTCCTTCTGCAACCGAAACGTTCGGTAACGTCATCCTCGAAGCGATGGCTTCCGGGACGCCGGTTGTCGGAGCGAACGCCGGAGGCGTGGCCGACAATATCGAGCACGGCCGAACCGGCTTGTTGTGCGCTCCCGGCCAAGTTTCGGAATTTGTCGAAGCGGCGCACAAAATTTTCACGGACCGCTCTTTTGCGCAAAAACTTGCTGCGGCCGGACGAACCTATAGCATGAAGCAATCGTGGGACGCGATTTTCGCCGGATTGTACGACAGCTGCCGGAAGGTGGCGGAAGCGTCGTTACGATCGCGTGAGGAGAAAGACGTCGTATTGAAATAGTTTGTACCCCGGCATCTTCAGCGTGAAGAAAAATATTTCCAAATGCAGCTTATAAAAAGTTTGAAAAACGATGAAAATAAGACGTAAAAAGATGGATGGCGAAGAACCTGAGCGGAATTGCGGAGCTTTTTCCCCGAAATGACAGAGATCTGACTTAATCAAGCGGCATTGCGCTTTTGACAAATCGGACCAAAGAGAGGAAAATCATATTCGGCGACCCACGCATTCCTGATCACGCCATCGAATCCGTATTAAAAGCGAAAACTAGAAAAGAAAGAAAAAAGGGGTACATACAAAAAAAGGGGGATGTTTCATGTTGGACAGTATCCTGCTAGGCCTCCAAATTTTATTGGCTGTAATCGGAGGCTATCAGCTGCTTCTGTCGTTTTTCGGTTGGTATCGTCGTAAGAACAAGGCCAACCACGCGCCGCAAAAATCGTTTGCCGTACTCGTCGCTGCGCACAATGAGGAGCAGGTTGTCGGGGCGCTCATTGAGAATCTGAAGACGCTCGACTACCCTAAGGAACTGTACGATATTTTCGTTATTTGCGATAATTGCTCCGACAATACGGCGCAGATCGCCCGCGATATGGGCGTACACGCTTGCGAACGGAAAAATCCGAAGCTGCGAGGCAAAGGGTATGCCATTGAGTGGATGCTGAAGGAGCTTTGGAAAATGCCGCGTCAATACGACGCGATTGTCATGTTCGACGCCGACAATCTGGTGAACCCGGATTACTTGACACATATGAACAACGACCTGTGCAACGGCTCCAAAGTGATCCAAGCGTATCTCGATACGAAAAATCCGCATGACTCCTGGATCACCGCGGCTTATGCGATCACGTATTGGTATTGCAACCGCTTGTGGCAGCTGCCGCGGACAAATCTGGGGCTTGCCAACTACTTGGGCGGTACAGGCATGTGCTTTGAAACGAACTTGCTTAAAGAGATGGGCTGGGGCGCAACAAGCCTCGTAGAAGACTTGGAATTTACGATGCGCTGCGTCATGCGCGGCGTGAATCCGACATTCAACTACGATGCCAAAGTGTACGACGAGAAGCCGCTGACCTTCAAGGCCTCCGCGCGTCAGCGCCTGCGCTGGATGCAAGGCCACTTCGACGTCGCGCGCCGTTACTTCCTCCCGCTGTTCTGGTCGGGGGTTAAGGAGAGAAGCTGGGCCAAGATTGATACGGCGGTTTACGCGCTGAACGTTTACAACGTCTTTATTGGCTCGATATTGACGATCGTGCTTTGGATTAACTTGATTGTTCCGAATTTCGAGAAGTTTACGTCGCTTTACGAAATGGCGCCGTTGATGTTCGCTATTTACTCCGTTCTGTCCTACGGTCAGTTCGTTACGGCGATCGTGCTTGAGAAAGCGCCGCTTAAGACTTACAAGTATTTGATCACGTTCCCGGTTTATTTGCTTTCCTGGTGGCCGATCACGGTTTACGCCTTCTTCACGCAGAACAATAAGCAGTGGAGCCATACGGAGCACACCCGTGTCATCCGGCTGGAAGAAGTGCAGAGCAAGCAGGCGGGATAGCTGTAAATGGGACATTGACTTTACCCAAGAACTTGTGATATATTGTTTTGGTGCGAAGAAGAAGCGCCCGCTTCTCACCTGCCCGACTAAGGTTGGCTGGTTATGAATGAGAGTGAATGGCATGAATGACTGATTATGTAATCGGATCGTTCGATCACTTGAACCTAAACCGACGTGGGCGCTAAGCGCCTACGTCTTTTTTATATAATCCTTTGGAGGTGGCAGGTTATTAGTACAGAGCACATGATTAATGATGACATTCGGGCGAGAGAAGTTCGACTGATTGGGGCAGACGGGGAACAACTGGGCATTAAGCCGATTCGTGAAGCGCTGCAAATTGCGCAGGATCTGAATCTGGATTTGGTGAACGTTGCTCCTACGGCGAAACCGCCGGTATGCCGCATTATGGACTACGGGAAATTCCGCTATGAAACGCAGAAGAAAGAGAAGGAAGCCCGTAAGAACCAAAAAATCGTGGAACTCAAAGAAATTCGCTTGAGCGCTACGATTGACGAACACGATTTCCAGACGAAGCTGCGCAACGTCACGAAGTTCTTGAGTGATGGCGATAAAGTGAAGCTTTCCGTTCGATTCCGCGGACGTGAGATCGCTCACGCCGAGATCGGCCAGCGCCAGCTGGAACGGATGGCAGCCGAAGTGGAAGAGCTGTGCGTGATCGAGCGCAGGCCGAAGCTGGAAGGCCGAAGCATGATCATGATCTTGTCGCCGAAGCAGCAGCAATAAACTTCATTCTTTAAGGAGGAACACCCCATGCCAAAAATGAAAACACACAGCAGCCTGAAAGGCCGTTTCAAGATTACAGGTACCGGTAAAGTGAAACGTTACAAAGCTTACAAAAACCACCTGCTGTCGGGCAAATCCGGCCGCCAAAAGCGCGTGCTCGGAACGAACCCGGTCATGGCTCCTGGCGATGTAAGACGCCTGAAGCAGCAGCTTGCTAACATCAAAGGTTAATTGTCAAATTACGATTCGTTTCGTTATCCATAAACAACATTCTTGGAGGTAGATTGTCATGGCAAGAGTAAAAGGCGGCTTTATCCGCACTCGTCGTCGCAAGAAGATTTTGAAGCTTGCTAAAGGTTATTTCGGTTCGAAACATAGATTATTTAAAACAGCTAAAGAGCAGGTTATGAAATCCCTGCTGTACGCATACCGTGACCGTCGTCAGAAAAAACGCGACTTCCGCAAATTGTGGATCGTCCGGATCAACGCGGCTGCTCGCCAAAACGGCCTGTCCTACAGCAAATTGATGCATGGCCTGAAACTTGCTGGCGTAGAAGTAAACCGCAAAATGCTTGCTGACCTCGCGGTTAACGATATCAGTGCGTTCAACTCGCTCGCCGAAACCGCTAAACAAAAGGTTAACGCTTAAAGATCAAACATTAAAACCCATGGAGCGCGCTCTGCTGAACAGCTGAGTGCACTCCATGGGTTTTTTGTGTTATTACCTGGGGCAAGCCAGACTGATGCCGGCGAGCGAAGGATGGAGCATCCGACGCACGCCGGCACCTTGCGCATGGCTTCATGCCTTCGTTGTAAGGTTCCTTTCCGTTCACCTGCCGGGAACGGGCACGCTGAACTGAGCTTCAGGCACCCAGCGATTGCGGGCAAAGTCACGGCCCCGCACCTCCACCCGGTCTGCGAAGACGCGAACGAATAACCCTTCGCTATCTTCGGGCGCCGTCTCCGTTTCGCCTCCCTTACCGTCATCCGTTAAAGGATGACCTACGGAGGAGGTGTTGATCATGGTAAATTGATCCCATCTCATCGTATACGGCGTTTTCAATTCCCAGTGCGTGTGGCTTGAGAAGAAAATAACCTGCGGGTATTTCGACAAAATCGATTTGAGCTCGGTATAGGCCACGACCCCGCGATTCAGCCCGCTGCCGGCTACCGTGTAAGGAAGCGGCTGATGCAAGAACACGAAGATCGGATTGCCGGAACCGTCCTCCTCGTGGAGCTTCTCGTCCAACCAATGCAGCTGCTTCGCAGAAAGAACAGCATCCTCTCCATTACCCGGAGCGGATTGCCGGTATTGTTCCGAACCGAGCACGATAAACCGGTATCCTGCAATGATCCGCTCGAAATAGAGGTTCTCGGCGTTGGAGAATTGCAGGAAGCGCGTCTGGGACGTCTGCTCCGTTTCGCCATTGGGGAAGCTTGCCGGCTTCCATCGGCCCTGATCGTCATGCCAGGCTTTATAGTATTCGTGATTTCCAATCGCATACAAGAGCTTGTCCGGAAGCGGAGCAGTTTCCAGAATGTTCCGGAAAGCTTCATAATCCTCGGGTAAGCCGTCGGTCATGTCGCCGTTTAAGATGATGGCTTCCGCATTCGGATCGAGGTTATGCAGATCGCTTAAAGCGGCGCTTAACTTCTGATGGGACGACTCGTCTTCAGCGCGGACGTGCGCATCGCTGAGCACAGAGAATGTGAGCAGCGGCTGGTTTGACGGCGGCGACTTCGGTACGGGCTTCAATACCCGTCCGGCAGCCGGTGCAGGTGCGGCTTGCTGAACGGATGCCTGGGGCGAAGCGGCTTGAAGGTCGGACGGAAGGTTCGCTACAAGCAGAACGCTCAAGGCGGAAATGAGGATCAGAGCAGCGAGAATCGACAAGAGGGGCTTGCGCAACTTCAATCACTCCCTTCAAGTTTAACGGTACAGGTACGTCTTTTTACCCGACCTGTCCATGATTGACAACCTCTAACGACAACTTTCGCAGAATACCTTTCGTTCGCAACCGGCGGTTTTTGCCCGTAGGCGCGAAGCAAGGCCGAAATCGATTCTTCTTGACGAAGTCCTCGATTCGTCATATAATACATTAAAGTACAAAACAGCAGTTAACAGCTGTGAAGAGGACGAAGTGCTAAGGGCCCTTATGTTCAGAGAGCATTTGGATTTGCTGAAACCAATGCCATAATCCCTTATCTACGAGCTCACCTCGGAGCTGTTTTCCTGAAAAGTGCGGCTATGCCAAGCTGCAGCTAGTAGGGAAAATCGGATTGGCACTCGTTATTGTGCCGAGGGTAAGCGTAACGTTTGCTAGCAACGTTCATTACCTGCTAAGGTTATTTGCCGTGAGGCATTTAACAAATTTGGGTGGTACCACGGAAGATCAACCCCTTTCGTCCCGTCAAGCGCATTTGCGTTTGGGGGCGAGAGGGGTTTTTTGCTTATTTTACAAGCGTCGTCCTAAATCTAGAGAAGGAGGCCCAACCCATGATCGTAC
The DNA here is from genome assembly GCF_006519665.1 of Paenibacillus sp. tmac-D7. Taxonomy (NCBI): domain Bacteria; kingdom Bacillati; phylum Bacillota; class Bacilli; order Caryophanales; family Paenibacillaceae; genus Paenibacillus; species Paenibacillus sp. tmac-D7. Next base: position 11,120 of record NZ_VIDW01000051.1, read on the forward strand.
AAACCACACAAAAGTCTAAAGAGCAGCTTCGCGAAGAGCTGTTGAAGCCAGATGTCATCACCGGATCGGAAATGCTGTTGCGCAGCTTGCTGCTGGAAGGTGTCGATTGCGTCTTCGGTTATCCGGGTGGAGCGGTTTTATATATTTATGATGCGATGCACGGCAATCCCGATTTCAATCATTTGCTGACGCGTCACGAGCAGGGAGCCATTCATGCGGCGGACGGTTACGCCCGTTCGACCGGTAAGGTCGGCGTCTGTATCGCCACGAGCGGGCCGGGAGCGACGAACCTCGTTACGGGGATCGCCACCGCGTATATGGATTCGGTGCCGCTCGTCGTCATTACCGGCAATGTCGCGACGACGGTGATTGGAACGGATGCGTTCCAGGAAGCGGATATTACCGGCATCACGATGCCGATTACGAAGCACAGCTACTTGGTGCGCGATGTGAAGGATCTGCCCCGCATTATTAAAGAAGCGTTCCATATCGCATCGACAGGGCGCAAAGGTCCGGTGCTGATCGATATTCCGAAGGATGTCTCCAACGCGGCGGCCCCGTTCTCGTATCCGGACAAGGTGGATATTCGCGGCTATCATCCGACGGTGCAGCCGAACAAGCTGCAGGTCGACCGGATGCTGGAAGCCATCGCAGCGAGCGAACGCCCGATGATTATTGCCGGCGGCGGTGTTGTATATGCGAATGCGGCGGAAGAGCTGATGGAATTCGTGCGCAAAACGCGCATCCCGGTTACCACAACGCTGCTCGGCTTGGGCGGATTCCCGAGCGCCGACGATTTGTGGCTCGGCATGCCGGGCATGCACGGCACGTATGCGGCTAATATGGCGCTGCAAAACTGCGACCTGCTGATCGGCATCGGCGCCCGCTTTGACGACCGCGTGACGATGAAGGTGGACGGCTTCGCGCCGAAAGCGAAGAAGATCGTGCACATTGACGTCGATCCGGCGGAGATCGGCAAAATCGTCGAGACAGCCATTCCGGTAGTCGGCGACATCAAAGCCGTTCTGCAGCTGGCCAACCAGAAGGCGAAAGCGGCAAAGTCGGAGAGCTGGATCGCGGAAGTGATAGAGCTGAAGCGGAACAATCCGCTCAAGTACAACGACTCCGAGACTGAGCTGAAGCCGCAGTATGTGGTCGAGATGATTCATGAGACGACGAAAGGCGATGCGATCGTCACAACGGACGTCGGCCAGCATCAGATGTGGGCCGCGCAGTTCTACAAATTCAACAAGCCGCGTTCGTGGATCACTTCGGGCGGCCTGGGCACGATGGGCTTCGGATTCCCGTCGGCGATCGGCGCGCAAGTAGCGAATCCTGACCGGTTGGTCGTCTCGATCAACGGCGACGGCGGGATGCAAATGTGCTCGCAGGAGCTGGCGATTTGCGCCATTAACAAAATTCCGGTGAAAATCGTCGTCATCAATAACCAAGTGCTCGGTATGGTTCGCCAGTGGCAGGAAATCATCTACGATAATCGCTACAGCCATATCGACTTGGCCGGCAGCCCGGATTTCGTGAAGCTGGCGGAAGCTTACGGCGTGAAGGGCCTTCGCGCCACGAACAAGGAAGAAGCGCGCCGCGCTTGGCAGGAAGCGCTCGATACCCCGGGTCCGGTTCTCGTCGAATTCGTCGTTCGGAAGCACGAGAACGTGTTCCCGATGGTAACGCAAGGCTCGACGATAGATCAAATGATACTGGGGGATTCGGAATGACACGCAAACACACCATTTCCGTTCTAGTGAATAACCAGCCCGGTGTGCTGCAGCGCGTATCCGGCCTGTTCGGCCGCCGGGGTTTCAATATCGAGAGCATTACAGTCGGGGAATCGGAGGAGAACGGTCTCTCGCGCATGGTCATCGTCACGACTGGAGACGATCATACGTTGGAGCAGGTTTCCAAGCAGCTGTATAAGCTGATCGACGTCATCAAGGTCGTCGATCTGAGCTCCAATCCGATGGTCGCCCGCGAGCTCGCGCTCATCAAAGTGAATGCCGAGCCGAACATGCGGCCCGAAATTCTGGGCGTCGTCGAGACGTTCCGCGCAGCGGTCGTCGACATCGGCCCGAACTCGCTGATCGTGCAGGTCGTCGGCGATTCCGAGAAAATCGACGCGATGACCGAGCTGCTTAAGCCTTACGGCATTAAGGAATTATCCCGCACGGGCGTAACCGCGATGATTCGCGGTATGGTGAAGTAACCCAAAACATAGTACAATGTTCCTGTGAGTGGGATCTCAAGCGGATGACCTTTCCTACGGACGGAAGCCCGCAGGCCGGTGGTGCGTTTGAGCACCCACTCACAGGGTTTTAAATTAAAGGAGGAGCTATTATACCATGGCAGTAACTACGTATTATGAAAAAGATGCAGACCTGAACGTTCTGAAAGGCAAAACGATTGCGATTATCGGCTACGGAAGCCAAGGCCACGCTCAGGCGCAAAACTTGCGCGACAGCGGCTTGAAAGTTATTATCGGTCTTCGCCAAGGTAAATCCTTCGAACAAGCGAAAAACGACGGTTTTGACGTGTACTCGGTAGCAGAAGCTACGAAATTGGCCGACATCGTACAAATCTTGATGCCGGACGAGACGCAAGCTCGCGTATATAAAAGCGAAATCGAACCGAACCTGAAGCATGGCGCAGCGATCATGTTCTCCCATGGTTTCAACGTTCATTTCGGGCAAATCAATCCGTCCGCGGATAAAGACGTATTCCTCGTCGCTCCGAAATCTCCAGGTCACATGGTTCGCCGTGTATACGTGGAAGGCTTTGGCGTACCTGGTCTGATCGCCGTTCACCAAGATGCAACCGGCCAAGCGAAAGAAATCGGCCTTGCTTATGCAAAAGGAATCGGCTGCACACGCGCAGGCGTTATCGAAACGTCCTTCCGCGAAGAAACCGAAACCGACTTGTTCGGCGAGCAAGCCGTACTTTGCGGCGGCGCGTCCGCACTCGTGAAAGCGGGCTTCGAAACGTTGGTAGAGGCAGGCTACGCTCCAGAGATGGCTTACTTCGAGTGTTTGCACGAGCTGAAGCTGATCGTTGACCTGATGTACGAGGGCGGCCTCGCAACGATGAGACATTCGATCTCCAATACGGCTGAGTACGGTGACTATGTAACCGGTCCTCGCATCATCACGGAAGAAACGAAGAAAGAAATGAAGCGCGTACTGTCCGATATCCAACAAGGTAAATTCGCTCGCGACTTCATCCTGGAGAACCAATCCGGCAACGCATTCATGACGGCTACCCGTCGCCTGGAGTCCGAGCATCCATTGGAGCAAGTCGGTTCCCAGCTGCGTGAAATGATGCACTGGATCAAGAAGTAGTTTTTACGCTAGTCAGCGGTTTACATGTCAGCACTGTATAAGGTCGGCTTGATGACGTCAGGCGGGACGAACCGGAAGCGCCGGGCGTTCCGCACGTTTCGAGCCGTACCTTTTTCTGCTTTAAGTAAGTATTCCATATTTCGGTAAAGCGTAGGTGAAACCGGCATGAGAAAAATTTATATTTTCGATACATCGCTGCGTGACGGCGAGCAATCTCCAGGCGTCAACCTGAACATTCAGGAGAAGGTGGAAATTGCTTTGCAGCTCGAGAAGCTTGGCGTAGACCGCATCGAAGCCGGCTTCCCGGCAGCATCCCCCGGCGATCTGGCTGCCGTTAACGCGGTGGCCAGAGCCGTCAAGAATGCATCTGTCATCGGGTTGTCCCGCTCGCGCGAGCAGGACATCGAAGCCGTGCGTGAGGCGCTTCAAGGCGCGGAGGATCCATGTATTCACCTGTTCCTGGCGACCAGCCCCATTCACCGCAAGCATAAGCTGAGAATGGAGAAGCATCAGGTGTTGGAAGCGGCTGAAGCGGCGATCAAGTATGCCAGGAAATATTTCAGCAAAATCGAGTTTTCGGCCGAGGATGCAGGGCGTACCGAGCTTGATTTCCTCTGCGAGGTAACCGATCTGGCGATCCGCTCCGGCGCGACGGTCGTGAACATCCCAGATACGGTCGGGTACATGACCCCGTATGAGTACGGCAACATTTTCAAGACGTTGAAGGAAACCGTACCGGGCATCGAGAAGATCCAGCTTAGCGCTCATTGTCACGATGACCTCGGGATGGCTACGGTGAACGCCTTGGCGGCGATTTTGAACGGTGCGGATCAGATCGAGGGCACCATCAACGGCATCGGCGAGCGCGCCGGCAACACGGCGATCGAAGAGGTGGCGTTGGCGCTCGAGACGCGTCAGGAGTACTTCCAGGCGAAGACAACGCTGACGTTATCCGAGATTGCGCGTACGAGCCGCTTGGTCAGCAAGCTGACCGGCATGGTCGTGCCGGGGAACAAGGCGATTGTCGGCGCCAACGCCTTCGCGCACGAATCGGGCATTCATCAGGACGGCGTGCTGAAGGAGAAGACGACCTACGAGATCATGTCTCCGGAGAAGATCGGGCTGAAGGGCGGCAAGCTGCCGCTGGGTAAGCTGTCCGGCCGTCACGCGTTCCGCGAGAAGCTGGTGGAGCTTGGTTACAGCTTGAACGACGAACAGCTCAATACGGCGTTCGGGAAGTTTAAGGCATTGGCCGATAAGAAGAAGCAGGTCACTGACGAAGACATCCTGGCGCTGGTCGAGGAGAAGCTGATCGAGACGCCGGAAGTGTTCGCGCTCGAGATGATCCAAGTGTCGTACGGGAACCAATCCACGCCGACCGCAACGGTGCGGATTCGTACGCTGGAAGGCCAGACGCTGGATGAAGCGGCAGTTGGCAACGGCTCCGTCGACGCGATCTACAATGCGATCGATAAAGCGACGAAGGAAGACGTTGAGCTTGACGACTACTCGATCCAATCCGTGACGCAAGGCAAGGACGCCCTCGGCGAGGTGCATGTCGTGCTGAAGCAGGGCGATTATTCCGTACAGGGCCGCGGCGTGAGCACAGACATCCTCGAAGCGAGCGCGCGCGCCTATGTGGATGCGATCAACCGTTTGATTGACAAACGCAAAACGCCTGCACGCGGACGCAACAACGTATCGACGGTTTAACGCAAAAACGACTGACATTTAAATGTCAGTCGTTTTTTTTATCCTCAGAAGGCGAATAATCGGAAGTGTGTCTTACGGTTGAACGGCGACCGATTGTAACTTTTCGATGGCGCGGTTCAGCCGCTCGAACGCCGTTTTCATTTCTTCGTAGTCTGTATGCGTAAAGTTGAGTCGCATCGAATTCGTTTGCGGCTCGTCGGCATAGAAGCTGACGCCCGGTACGAAAGCGACGCCTTCCTCGACGGCGAACTTCATCAGTTCGGCGGTATCGATGTGCTGTGGCATCTCCACCCAGATGAACATGCCGCCTTTTGGCTCAACCCACTTTACACCTTCCCAATTTTGCGCTTTCAACAGATCGATCATTTGGTGCATCCGGATCTCGTACTGCGTACGAATCAGATCAATGTGACCGTAAATGTCGAAGCTTTCGAAAATTTGGTGGATCGCCTGCTGGTCCATGGTGCTCGAATGCAGGTCGGCCGCTTGTTTAGCGCGCGCCATATGGCGGATGACTTCTTTATCGCCGACGACCCAGCCGGTACGCAGCGCAGGGGCGACGATTTTGGAGAAGGTGCTCGTGTAAATGACCGGATTGCCGTCCGCCTCGCCGCCCAGCGAGAAGATGGAAGGCAAGGGCTCGCCTTTGCCGAAACGCAGCTCTCCGTATGGATCGTCCTCCAGAATGAGCACGTTGTTGCGCTTACAGATGTCCAGCGTATGCTGCCGGCGTTCGATGCTCCAGGCTTTTCCTGTCGGGTTGGCGAACGTCGGGATGACGTACACGAACTTCGGCTGATGCAGCTTGATTTTGCGTTCCAAATCTTCCGGGTTCATGCCGTCCGTGTCGCAGTCCACCGATACAAGCCGCGCTTTATGCGATTGAAACACTTGAATGGCGGCCAAATACGTCGGCTTCTCTACCAGAATGACGTCGCCCGGGTCGACATAAATTTTCGTCAGCAGGTCGATCGCTTGCTGAGAGCCGGTTGTAAGCAGCATGTTGTCGATGCCGGCATGAATGCCTTTGCGCGCCAAATGCTTGGAAATGCTTTCCCGTAAAGGGGTGAAGCCTTCCGTTAATCCGTATTGCAGTACGCTGTTGCCTTGCTCGAACACGCGCGCGAACGCGTCTCGTACGGCATCCAGCGGAAAGTATTGCTCATTCGGCAAACCGCCGGCGAGCGAAATGATCGAGCGTCCTTGCGTGAGCTTCAGAATCTCACGAACGGCGGACGATTTGAAGCTGTCGATCGTCTCCGAGAAGCGATAATTCATGGGAATGGACTCCTTTAACAGCGGGCAGTTATGTCGCGCTTTATAGTTGTATTGAATCTATTAAATTTATTTTAATCCTTTGCAACTAGGATGACAACCTTCAAATCGGTCCCGAGGATCAACCTATAGGTATATAGTCAATGCCTATGAAGATGATAGATTTTATATCTTTGTAAACAGCGGATAAATATGCTACAACTGAACTAATGAACCCCAATGAAATGAGGAGTGGAACGAATGGCAGATGTAAAGAAAATCGCCGTCATCGCAGGCGACGGGATCGGTCCCGAAGTTGTGGCGGAAGCGATTAAAGTGATGAAGAAGACAGAGGAGCTGTTCGGCTACCGTTTTGAATTCGAGCACGGTTTGTTCGGCGGAATCGCGATCGATGAGAAAGGCACTCCGCTGCCGCAAGAGACGCTGGACATCTGTAAAAATTCCGACGCTGTGCTGCTCGGCGCAGTCGGAGGTCCGAAATGGGACAATAACCCGAAAGAACTTCGCCCCGAAACGGGCTTGCTCGGCATTCGTAAAGCACTCGGTTTATTCTCGAACATTCGCCCGGCGAACGTGTTCGATTGCTTGAAAGACGCTTCGACCTTGAAACCGGAAGTACTCGAGGGCACCGACCTGATTGTGGTGCGCGAGCTGACCGGCGGCATCTACTTCGGAGAGAAGTTCCGCCGCGAAGGCGCGCAAGGCCAGGAAGCCGTCGATACGTGCGTGTATAACGTGACAGAAGTGGAGCGTATCGTGCGCCAAGCGTTCGAAATTGCCCAAACCCGCCGCAAGAAGCTTGCTTCGGTCGACAAAGCGAACGTGCTTGAGACTTCCCGCCTGTGGCGTGAAGTGGTTAACCGGATTGCGCCGGAATATCCGGATGTCGAGCTTGAGCATGTGCTCGTGGACAACTGCGCGATGCAGCTGCTGCGCCGTCCGTCCAGCTTCGACGTCATCGTGACGGAGAACATGTTCGGAGATATTCTTAGTGACGAAGCGGCTATGCTGACCGGTTCGATCGGGATGTTGTCTTCCGCTTCCCTTGGCGAAGGCGCCTTCGGCTTGTACGAGCCGGTACACGGCTCTGCGCCGGATATTGCGGGACAAGGCATCTCGAACCCGATCGCGACCATCTTGTCCGTCGCCTTGATGTACCGCCTTACGTTCGGATACCATGACGCGGCGGAAGCGATCGAGCGCGCCGTGAAAGAAGTGCTTGATGCAGGTCACCGTACAGGCGACATCGCTGTCGATAAGAGCAAAGCCATCGGTACCGTAGCGATGGGCGATTTGATCGTGAACGCAATCCGTAAATAAGCTTGCTAGTTAATAAACTATAACCGGGTATACAGTTAAACTCTTGGGAAATACTCTTTCTTAAGAGTTTTTCTTTGTCAGTCCAGTCCAAAAGGGATAAGAGACCGACAGGTTTGTACAAAATGTGACAGTTTATAATGATTATCATGAAGTAATTGCTTTAATCTTGACTTTGCTATTGTCGAATGATAGGATTTAAAGTGTGATAATCATTATCAATAAATTACAACAAGGAGGATATTATACACATGTCTGAACGTTTAGTAGGTAAACCGGCTCCTGATTTCACGATGGAAACAGTTCTGGGCGATGGCTCCGATTTCGGTAAAGTCTCTCTTTCCGATTACAAGGGCAAATGGCTCGTCTTGTTCTTCTATCCGCTCGACTTCACTTTCGTTTGCCCGACAGAAATTACGGCGATCAGCGATGCGGCGCCTCAGTTCAAAGCTGTGAACGCTGAAATCCTTGGCGTATCGGTTGACAGCAAACATTCCCATCGCGCATGGATCAACACACCAGTGGACCAAAACGGTCTTGGTAAGCTGAACTTCCCGCTTGCATCCGATCTGACGAAATCCGTAGCCCGTGACTACGGTGTATTGATCGAAGAAGAAGGTATCGCGCTTCGCGGCTTGTTCATCATCAATCCGGAAGGCGAATTGCAATACCAAGTCGTTCACCATAACAATGTAGGCCGCAGCGTTGAAGAAACGCTCCGCGTACTCGAAGCTTTGCAATCCGGCGGTTTGTGCCCTGTTGGTTGGAAAAAAGGGGACAAGCACTTGGTGGCGAAATAATCGGATTTTTCCGACCCTTATACCCCTCAGTCTGCCTACCCGGGCAGGCTCTGGGGTTTTTCCACGCTATATGAGCTTAAGAAGGTTAAGAAGGAGAGCGATCGATGGAAATCATCCAAGGACTGAAATACAGCGAAAATCACGAATGGGTACGCCTTGAAGGAAACCGCGCGGTTGTCGGGTTAACCGATTTTGCGCAGGAGGAGTTCGGCGTCATCGTGTTTATTGAGCTCCCGGAAGTGGGGGAGACGCTGCGCGCGGGAGAACCGTTCGGCAGTATGGAATCGGTGAAAACGGTTACTGAACTGTACGCGCCGGTATCCGGTAAGGTGATCGACATCAACCGGAAGTTGAACGAGAACCCGGGCCTTATCAACATGTCACCCTACGGGCAGGGTTGGGTGTTAGTCGTCGAGATGAGCGATCCGGCCGAATTGGACAAGCTCTGGGACGCAGCGAAGTACGAACAAACTTATGCCCACGAATAAACGGACAACCTTGCTTCGTCGGGGTTGTTTTTCTCTTGAGATATAGCGATTTTCCTCGAAAGGGCTCCGATCAGGAGCTTTTCTTATGAGAATGGCTGCAAGTCTGCCGAATCAATCCCCCATCCACGTGCCTGAAGGAGCGGCGTCGGCGCCCCGACAGAGCGCCGACGCCTGTGTATCCCCGGCTGTTTCGCTAGCGGCTGATTGCGGTTCGTTTCAACAGACGCTGGATCGAACGATTCGCTTCGTGCAAGATGACGTCTTTGTTGATCGTTCGCATCTTTCCGTTCTCCATGATGATCTTGCCGTTAATAATGGTCGTTTCGACGTCGGCTCTGGTGGCGGAGTAGACGATCCGGGAGATCGGATCGACATCGAAGGACGGGTACATGTGGAAGTTGTTCAGGTTCAAGATCGCCATGTCGGCTTTCTTGCCGAGTTCCAAGCTTCCGATCTGCTTCTCCAAGCCGACGGCCCGGGCTCCGCCAATGGTAGCCATACGAAAGACGCTGCGGGCGTTCATGGCCGTCGGGCCGTGAACGGGCTTCTGAATAAGCGCGGCCAGCCGCATCTCGTTAAACATATCCAGATTGTTGTTGCACGGAGCCCCATCGGCGCCCAGGCTTAAGGAAATATCAAGTTCCAGCATCCCCGGCGTATCGGCAATACCGGACGCCAACTTCAGATTGGAGCCGGGACAATGGCTGACGTGCACGCCTCTCTCACGGATAATCCGCTTCTCTTCCGCATCCAGCCAGATGCAGTGCGCCAGTATCAACCGTTCGTTCGCCAGACCTAAGTGATCGAGGTAGACGACATTACGCATGCCGGTTTCTGCTTGTACGATTTGAATCTCATGCTGATTCTCCGAAGCATGGGTGTGCACCTTCGCCTCATACTGCGCCGAGAGCTTCTGAACCTCCCGTAACAAGGCTTCGGTGCATGAGATGACGAATCTCGGGGAGAACGCGTACTGGATGCGGCCGTTATCGAAGCCGTTCCACTTCTCCAGCAAATCGACGCTTTGTTGGAGGGAGTTCCAGGTATTCTCTTGCAAAGGTAAAGGGACCTCATCTCCCTTATCCATCATGACCTTCCCGGATAAGGCGCGAATTCCGCTTTCGGCAATCGCTTGAAACGCATAGTCCGTATGATGGACCGTCTCCATATCGACAATGGTTGTCGTGCCGCTTTGGATCAACTCGCCAATGCCGAGCATGGCCGAATAATAGATGGATTCCTGATCGTGAGCGGCTTCCAGCGGCCAAATCCGCTTTTTTAACCAATCGAGCAGCTCCAGATCGTCGGCTTTGCCTCGGAAGAGCGTTTGGCACAGGTGGATATGCGTTTGGACGAAGCCGGGAATGACGGTTCTACCTGTTGCGTCAATGATCGTCTCATCCGGTATCGGTTGTAAGTCGGGCCCGATGGCGTGAATGAGGTCGTCCTGAATCCGGACGTCTCCGGTTACAATGTCCTCGCGTGCATTCATCGTCACGATTTGCGCATTCTTGATCAGCAAGCTTCCCATGACTGACTCCTCCGTTTGATATGAAAATGAAGAGCTCAACTTCCTTTGAATGCAAAAAAGCTACGAAAAAAAATACGCACTACGTGCCTATTTATTTCGCAGCTAGAAATGTACGGTTTCTAGTAAACGAAAAGGGGATACTTATTCGCTTACCTCGAATTGTAATTCATAGGTATATACATGTCAATATGTGTTATGTAAAATAACATTTATATTATTCCACTGAAGAACTAACATGCTTCTTAAACAATTAAGAGATAGAAACATCGGAAATGATGAAAAAAAGAGATGTCCATGTTATTTTAAATGACATTTAAATTGCAAGCGGCTAAGGGGCTAGCGCTGGCTCGAATTGAGGAATAGCGGAACAGCGTTGCTTTATTCCATGAAGTTCAAGGCTGCGATCGTCTCACATGCAAGCGAACTGTTGTTCCGTTATGTGTGGTTTGAGCAGCTCCGGAGCAGGAGACCCGAGCTCTGCCTGCCCGGAACTGCCCGTTATTCTGTACTTATTTCGAAGCTGCGAGCAGCTTCTTGTACTTCTCGGTATACTTCACGACGGCGAGCACGTAGGTCGCATGCGACCAAGTGAGCGGGGCGACCGAGACCGGATCGCCATTGAACGGATCGAGCTGTTCCGGCAAAATACCGCTTTCCATCGCGTGCTGGACGACCCATTCGAGTGTCTTGCGCGGCGATTCGAGATCGGCGAGCGTCTTGGCGTATTCGATTTCCCACTCTGCGATCCACAGCGTACAAATGATCCACGGGTTGCCCGGGATATTCTCGATATCGGAAGAACGCTGGAAGTAATAGTCGTGGTAGTAGCGGGCGACGCCGCCGACATCGGTTTTGATGGTTAAGCGATCGCGGTTCGCCCGCATCGTGCTGACGACGCGGGGGTCGTCGGCCGGCAGGACGCCAAACTCGAAGATGCCGTAAACGCTGCTCTCGTAAGTACGATCCTTGACCCATTGTCCGTTCTCGAGGTACAAGCCGCGGACGAACCGGCCTTCCTCTTCGTCCCATAGATGCTTCAGGATGCCGTTCTTGATCTTCTCGGCGGTATGGCGGTACCGGTTGGAGCGTTCTTCGTCGCCGAACAGGCTGCAGAAGTTGGCCGCGGCGATCAACCCGCCGTACACCGCCGACGCGGTGAACGTATAAATGCCGTACCGTTCCTCCCACAGGTCGTAGCTCGGCTTGGGCAGGGACAAGTCATGCTCCAGATAGCTGGACATGAACCGCGCCGCGCGCCGGATAAGCGTCCGATACAGGGACTGCGGCAGCTCGATCACCTCGTGGCGGACGTAATCCTGCCACAGTGCGAACAAGACGAGCGCGGTTTCGTCCTCCTGGATCGGCAGCTGCATTTTGCCTCCGTTCAGATAAGGGTGCCAGCTGGACCCCACAGTACCGTCCGGGTTATATTTATGATGCAGGTAGCCTTCCGGAGACAGCGCATTCGCGCAGAAATGGAAGAACGGCGTAATCATCCCCTGGTACCCGGCCATCGTCATGGCGTACGCGATCAGCGCGCCGTCCCGCGGCCACATGTAGCTGTAATGATCGCGGTTCGATTGCATGATTTCCGAGTCGTTAGCCGCGATAATCGCGCCATTGACGTCGGTTTGGGTCCGGACGATCAGCAGGCTTTGTTTGTACATGCGGATACAAGCTTCGGTCAGGTTGCCGTAATCGCGTTCCGACTTGTTGACCCAGCGCTGCCAGTAGATGATGGCCCGCTCCAGCAGTTTGTCGGGGTGGCTCTCTTTCACATAAGCGTCGAGCTTCTTCACTTCTTCAAGGTCTTTCCCTGCGCTCATCCAATAGTAGAGCGATTCGTCCGCGTTCGGCGCCACGTGCGCACGCAGGGAGATCGTGCTGTCGACGGAGCCTTGCGCGATAGCGTTCCCGGACAAGTGGCCGTCCTCGGCGTCGCGCCATGTGCCTTCGGCGTTATAAAATCGTTTGACGCCGGTCGTATATTGATACAATCCTTCGCTGCCGGTCAGGCCGTTGAACATGAAGTAGCGGTCTTTTTTATAATGAAACACGGTGTTGTTCAGAGGATAGTATGCGGCGGTATCGCCGACTTCGGTTTCGTTAATGACCAAGTCTTGATTGAGGAACAGCCGGATTTCGCGGACCTTATCCCAGTGGTTATGGACTCGGATGCGTTTCAAGTAAACGTCTTCGCGTTGGTGTACCCCGTCGTTGATCAGCAGCGTGACACCCAGATGATAATGCGATGCCCGGACTTCCGTGACAAGCGAGTCCTCGACATAGGAAGGCTCGATATTCCATTCGGGATCGGAAAGCCAGGTGAAACTGCCGTCCACCCATAAGCCGACGCGGCATTGATAACCGCCGATGTGGTTCAATTGCCCTACATAAGGGTAGTACAGATCGCGCATGAAGGTGTTGCGATCCAAGTTGATTAAAAACTTGCCGTTCCCGATGACAAGATGTCTGGGCAATGCATCCACATCCTTCTCTATCCAGAATGCTATCTTCATACTTTAGAGTACCGTTTTCTGGCAAGTGGGTCAATCCATGAAAATGAATGAAAACGGATACTGGCGCACTTTTTTTGCGATAATAAAAGATGATCTTACTAGAATCACATCCTAATTATTACCAAAATTAAATAGTGATAGTCTAAAAAAAATAATCTCCCGCTGGGCAAGGGAGATTATGTACTTGATCCGCCGTCTACGCTTGAGGGGGAAATACCGTCTTCGTGGCCGCCATTCGCATGATCATGTCATACCGGTTGGGAGATTGCAGCAGCATCTGATACTGGTCGGGGGCGACGTCAAGGCAGGTGTACGTCTGACCCGTGTAATACTGAATATGCATTTGCGAGGCTTGGTCATCATACTGCACGAACGGAATTTGCTTGGAGCCGATCGAAATTAATTGCACAAGCGATTCTCTCCTTTCGGGGACGCGGGGGTTAAGTGGGAAAAATCCGACTGCGCCAGTAGGAACGGCAGCGGATTTTCCGAAGACGAAGCCTTTATTTAGATATGTATGCCGCTTGCATGAAGTTTAGAATACGTTTGCGGCACCGCTCTACAAGTGCGAATACAGCGGCGTCCTAATCGCCGAGCACTAGCAGGATAGAGGCGGCTAAGCGGTGCATAACGAGTGCCGGGGTACCGATGATCCGGAGTTTTCCTTTACGCGATTGATCATAAACCGGAAACCTCACTTCATACAGTTGGAATAAGCGTTAATTTTCCCAAAATCGTGCGGTATAATACGCAACCAATATTTAGCATATGGCGTTTTTCGGGGAAAAGAGGATTTTTGACACATTTGGTCGAATAACTTTAAGGATGGTCGGACTCCCGAAGGGGAACACGGCCTGTGTTACAGCTGCTGCATCGCAGCGGATGCCCGGTTGTCAACACCGTACAACGCAGTATCGCAATTTACGATGTCGGTTGTCACTTAGATGCAAAACTGGAGGCGAATGTGAATGAGCTTTTGCTGCGGCGCCAGCATGTTGGGGACTAAGGGGACGTTAAAACATATAAGAACGCAGATTCACAATGTGCCTCTGTTGTTTTGTCCGGTTTGCCACCGGGTAGAAGTGCATCATCTGGTGGAGAACGAATACGAAATATTGGCCGAATATGCGCATGGGGACGGAGCTCCGGAAGTTGATTTCGGCGAGTATGTGGAGAACCGCGATCAAGCCGAATTGTTCGAGAACTGCGTGAACCACGAGGATGAAGAACCGCTCGATGTGGTGCGCAGCCAAATCGACATGGCGCTCGACCTGCTCACGGTCGCCAAGGAAATCGGCGATGACGAATGGGAGCGGCAACTGAAGAAGCGGTTGAACGTCTTGAGCCAGCGTCGAAACAAGCTGAAAAGTAAAAAAACGATGCGCGGCATGTCCTGATCTTTACGACCCGACGAAACGTCCCTCCACCACGCGCTTTCTCCTCTTCATCCCAACCGGTTCTCGGGGAGAAGCAGCGTGATCGGCAACATGACGATGTGCCCGGAATCCGTTCCGGTCCAGCGTTCGTCACGCTGCCGGGAGGGACGTTTTTTTTCATAAATATTCCTGTAAGAATCCAGGGGGAGCTCGTCTGCTGTACCCCCGTAATCGTATAGAGGGTAGCGAAAAATTTAGTGTGAGGTGGAACGGTTGCTGCTTGTTTTATTTAAAAGATTTTTAGGAAAACGTCAATCACACCACACGGAGCCGGAGAAACTGCAAACTCCGGAAGAGATTGTCATTCGAATTCAAGAAGGTGATCTGCGCCTACGCAACCAATTTATAACCGATTATCAGCCATATGTTGCGAAGGTCACAAGCCGATTTTGCAAACGTTACGTCGATCCTGCGAGGGACGACGAATTCAGCATCGCGCTAGGTGCTTTCAACGAGGCCATCAATCAGTTTTCGCCGCAGGCGGGCCGTTCGTTTCTAGGGTTCTCGGAGCAAGTCATCCGCCGGAGGCTGATCGATTATGTGCGTAAAGAGCAGCGTTTTGCCGGGCAAATTCCTTATAGCACGTTCGAGGTGGAGGACGAGGAGGAACATACGGTCAACCCGGTCGAAATTCACCAAGCGATCGAGCAGTATGAGAAACAGAAAGGCATGGAAGAACGGCGAAGCGAGATCGTCGATCTGAGCCGCTCCTTGTCGGACTTTGGTATCAAATTTGACGAGCTGGTGGAGGCTTCACCCAAGCATGACGATTCGCGGCAAGCTTTATTCGGGATCGCCAAGAAACTGTCCGACGACGCAGACTTGATGCGGCTCATGCTGCAAAAGCGCATGCTGCCGATTAAAGAACTGTTGGATCAGGTAAACGTCTCCCGCAAAACATTGGAACGTAATCGGAAATTCATTATCGCCGTCGCTCTGATATTTAACGGACCGTACCCGTATTTGAAAGACTATTTACATATCAGAGATGAGGCTTAAAGGAAGGGGGGGACGTATATGCATAAAGGAATCGTCATGGAAATGACGGACAGGCACATTGTGGTGATGCGGTCCGACGGCAAGTTCGACCGTATTTCCCGTAAAACGAGAGCCTGTGAAATCGGGGAAGAGATCGTCTATGCGAGTTCCGGCATCAACTGGCGAAGTCCCTCGGTAGCGGGAAGATCCGCCATTGCGGCGGCCGTCATTTTTTGCCTGGTGCTGTTCGCAAGCTTTAACGGCAAGCTCGGCAGTCCTGAGGTTGTCGCCTACATATCGATGGACATCAATCCAAGCGTCGAGATGGGCATCGACATCGACGAGAACGTGCTGGAGCTTCGGGGCTTGAATGAAGATGGGATAGCCTTGGTCGAATCGCTCGAGTATAAGGGGAAAAAGCTTGAGCAAGTGACCGAAGGCTTGCTGGATAAGGCCGAGCAGAAGGCGCTCGCCGGGGGCGAGGCGGAAATCGTCATTACCAGCACCGTCGTGCAGGAGGGCAGCAAGGTGAACGACGAATCGCTCGCGGCCAAGCTGAAGCAGCAGGTGGCCAAGCACATTGAAACGACACACCCGCAGCAGGCGAAGTCTTATCAAATAGCCGCTTTTGCGGCACCGGCGGAAGTTCGCGAGGCGGCCAATCAGAACGGTGTCTCGACGGGGAAATATTCCGTTTATTTGAATGCAAAGAACAGCGGGGCGGATGTGACGCTGGAGGAGCTGAAGAAGGAATCGGTGCTGAAAATTTCCAAATCGAAGCCGGATATAGCCCAATCGATTCGACTGAATCAACTGCCGACGAAGGCCGATTTGAAGCAGCTCGTGAAGCAGGAAAAAGCGGGCGAGCTGGATAAAAAGGTGGCGGAGAAGAAAACGGAAACCGGCTCCGGCAAAGGAACAACGTCGAACGGCAGGAACGGTTGGACGACGAACGGCTCTTCCGATAAATCGGGACCGGTGATGTCCGGCGGCAAAAACGGTTCTTCCGGCAGCGGCAATAAAGACGATGCCAAGAGAAACGGTACGACCGGCAAATCGTCCAACGATCGCGACGACGACCGTGACGACGATCGCGACGATGATCGCAAGGGCACGAACGTGAAGCCGTCGACCGGTGTAACGAAGCCGGTATCGTCCGGGTCGGGCTCAAATAAGGGCGACGACAGGAAAGACAACAACCCAAACAATAAAGAGCAAGCAAAGAAGGATGATGAGCGTCGGCGCGAAGAAGCCCGGCGCCTCGAAGATTTAAAGAAGCAGACGGAAGAGAGGAAGAAGAAGCAGGAAGAAGAACGGAATCAGCAGGAAGAAGCGCGGAAGAAGCAAGAGGAAGAACGCAAGAAACAGCAAGAGGAAGCGCGCGAGAAGCAGGAAGAAGCCCGGAAAAAGTTGGAGGATGAACGCAAGAAGCTGGAAGAGGAAGCACGCAGGAAGCAGGAAGATGCCAGGAAGAGGCAAGAAGAAGCGAAGAAGAATCAGGAGCAGAATAGCAATTCCTCCACGTCGGACGATTCCAGGAACAGGGACCGTGATAACAATGACGATTAAACGTCATCTCCTTGCGCTGCCGATGGGTGCCTATCAGCCATCCTTGCCGTGACACGGCAGGGAGCGATGCGTGTACGGCAGGGGGGCGCTTGAAGAAAGAGAACCGTATTCGGCTGTTGATTCAGGCCGGGTGCGGTTTTTTTGAAGCTATCGGCAAAGCCGCCTTGGCAAGAGGCAAGTTGGATGATACGGACACCCGGGGACGGGTGTTTTTTCGCGCAGGTTTGAACTATAATGATCAAAGAGCTTATGGACCAAGGGACCAGGGGAGGGAAACGGACGTCATGCGTTATTCCATATTCGGCAAGACGGGCTATCGGGTATCTTCGCTCGGTTTTGGAGCGATGAATTTGCCGGGAGTTCCGCTGGAGCAAGCGCGAGAAGCGTTAAACTATGCGCTCGATCAAGGGATTAATTATATCGATACAGCGGCGGGCTACCGCAACAGCGAGGAAATTATCGGGGAATGCATTTCACACCGACGGTCGGAGTACTTTTTGGCTACCAAGACATCGAAGCGGGATTACAAGACGGCGAAGGAAGAGATCGAGCGAAGCCTGGTGCGAATGAAGACCGATTGTATCGATCTTTTGCAAATCCATTATGTGAATAAGGTGGAGGAATATCAGGCGGCCATGGCCGAAGAAGGCGCTTACCGGGCGGCGCTGGAGATGAAAGAGAAGGGGTACATCCGGCATATCGGCATTACCGGGCACCGGCCCGATTTGTTGGCCAGGTGGATTAAGAAGGAGCAGTTCGATCAAGTGTTGTTCCATCTGAATTTGGCGCAGCCGTTCGCGTTGGATGAGCTGATTCCGGAGTTAACCCGTCTGAATATGGGGAAAACGGCCATGAAGCCGCTGTCGGGCGGTTTTATTCAACCCGTGGCGAAGGCGATACGCTACCCGTTCAGCCAAGATGTTCACGTGATCCTGTTCGGGATGGTCAGCAAGGCCGAGGTCGAAGAGAATATCGCGGCGATGCGCGAAGAAGTGGGGCACGCGGAGCGTGCCGAGCTGGAGCGGCTGGCGGCTGACCTGGGCGGGCATAACTGCCGGCGCTGCAATTATTGCTCTTGTCCGGTGGAGATCGCGATTCCGGACATTATGATTTCCAGTCAAATCCGCAAGACGTTCGGCCTGCTGCCGAAGGGCGACGGATTTTATCAGAACAATAAGGAAAAGATTTTATCGTGCGCCGACCACGAGCCCTGTAAGGAGAAGCCCTTGTGCGAGCCGATGTGTCCTTACCATCTGCCGATGCGCGAGGTCGTCATGGGGGCTGCCGATTATTACAAGGTGAGCGGAATGGCTTAAGTATGGGCGTAACGATTAGTAGATGCAAGCGCACGAGCTGCGGCAGGAAAAGAAACCGGGAAGTCGTGCGACCTACATAACGGTCGGAGGAAGGTGTGAGCGGATATGGATGCGTTCGAGCGCTATGTGACGCAGGAGTTACGACTGCGTATCGTATTAGCCGATGCAGGTGTAGAAGCAAGTGCGGGAGCGGATGGAAGTGTGGAGGCAGACGGGACAAGCGAAAGCGAGGGAATCCCGGCAGGAGCAGCGGCAAGCGCCGGCACGGATGCGCTCGTGCTGTTCGTCACCCGCGAGGCTTTAGCCGCGGGGACGTGGGCGGCGGAGGCCGGCATGGCCGTGCCGGCCGCGCTGGTGCAAGCGGTCCGCGCCTCGCAGGAGCGCGGACGATTCTCGGCCGGCCTCGGGTCGAATTGA
>NZ_VIDW01000052.1:0-29621 GCF_006519665.1 Paenibacillus sp. tmac-D7
TTTCAGTCATTTTCGACTTCATTTTACATTTCCGTCAAAAGCGACTTTTATATAATATCACATCTGCCTACTGAATTGCAATAGTTATTTTTCAACTTTTAACTTGCAGTCCGTTAGTTCAGAAGCGACAAGGAGTAATATATCAAATCTGCAGCCGGAATGCAAGTGTTTTTTCGACAAAATAATTAAAAATGCTGAATCTGCGCAAAAAAAGCGCGCGGCCTGTGTCTAAGCCGCGCGCTTTTCTATATAAGGCTACTCCCCTTGCCGCTCGCGCATCAGCGGGAACAGCAAGACGTCCCGGATCGAAGGCGCATCGGTCAGCAGCATGACCAAGCGGTCGATCCCGATACCTAGTCCGCCAGTAGGCGGCATACCGTACTCCAGCGCGCGGATGAAATCTTCATCCATCTCATGCGCCTCGTCGTTCCCCTGCTCCTTCTCAACAAGCTGCGCTTCAAAACGCTCCCGTTGATCGATCGGATCGTTCAGTTCGGTAAACGCATTGGCATGCTCGCGCGCCACAATGAACAGCTCGAAGCGATCCGTGAAACGCGGGTCCTTGCTGCTTTTTTTCGCGAGCGGCGAAATCGCTACCGGATGTCCGGTAATAAACGTAGGCTGAATCAGGGTTTCTTCCACGAACGTTTCGAAGAACTGGTTCACAATATGACCGAACGTCATCATCGGCTCCACCGGAACCTTATGCTCTT
Organism: Paenibacillus sp. tmac-D7; assembly: GCF_006519665.1. Classification (NCBI taxonomy): domain Bacteria; kingdom Bacillati; phylum Bacillota; class Bacilli; order Caryophanales; family Paenibacillaceae; genus Paenibacillus; species Paenibacillus sp. tmac-D7. The sequence goes on from NZ_VIDW01000052.1 coordinate 714, forward strand.
TCGCCAAACGATGGGCTTCTTCGTCGCTCATCTCCACGCTAAAATCGACGCCTACCACTTCTTTAATCGCGTCGACCATCGTCACGCGGCGCCAAGGCGGAGCGAGATTAATCTCTTGACCTTGGTACGAGATCGTCGTCGAGCCGAGAACTTCCTGCGCGATATGCGCAATCATTTCTTCCGTCAACTTCATGATATCTTGGTAATCGGCATAGGCTTCGTACAGCTCGATCATTGTAAATTCCGGATTGTGACGCGTCGAAATACCCTCGTTCCGGTATACACGTCCGATTTCGTACACTTTCTCCATGCCGCCGACGATCAAACGTTTCAGATGGAGCTCAATAGCAATCCGCATGTAGAGCTGCATGTCCAATGCGTTATGATGCGTAATGAACGGCCGAGCCGCAGCCCCGCCTGCGATCGCGTGCAAAGTTGGAGTCTCGACCTCCAAATAGCCGCGGGAGTCCAAATAGCGCCGCATGGATTGAATGATTCTGGAACGGGTAATAAACGTTTGTTGAACGTCCTGATTCATGATCAAGTCCACATAGCGCTGACGGTAGCGCAGTTCGACATCCTTCAAGCCATGGTATTTCTCGGGCAACGGCAGCAGCGATTTCGACAATACTTCGACGGACTTCGCCTTAATCGAGAGTTCGCCCGTTTTTGTCTTGAATACGGTGCCGCGTACGCCGATTAAATCGCCGATATCGAGGAGATCGTAGGCTTTGTATGGCGTTTCGCCAACCGTATCCGCGCGGACATAGATTTGAATTTTACCCGTGATATCTTGAAGATGGGCAAAGCCGGCCTTGCCCATTTCGCGCTTCTGCATAATGCGTCCGGCAATGCTCACTTCGACGCCGAGCGCCTCCAGCTCTTCTTTGCTCTGGGACTCATAGGCTTTCACAATATCCGCCGCATGATGAGTGCGATCGAACTTTTGTCCGAACGGGTCGACTCCGAGCCCGCGCAGCTCGTCCAATTTGTTGCGTCTAATTTGAAGCAGTTCATTTAATTCCAATTCCACTGTCATCATCTTCGCTCCTTGCTTGTTGAATAACCGGAAGCCGGGAGCCGACGCGACAACAGCGGGGCACCCGGACTATAGGCAAAAAAGCTTCCCGTGGAAGCTTCTTGTCGTTACTTCAAATTTTACTTCTTAATATCGACGATTTCATACTGAATGACGCCTGCAGGAACGTTAACGTCCACGACGGCACCTTTACGTTTGCCTAGAATAGACTTGCCAACCGGGCTTTCGTTGGAGATTTTATTCTGAAAGGGATCGGATTCCGCCGTTCCTACGATCGAATACTCGACAATATCTCCAAATTCGAGGTCTTTCAAGATCACTCGGGAGCCGACGTTAACCGTATCGGTGTCGACTTCGTCGTTATTGATGATGCGCGCGTTGCGAAGCATCTTCTCTAACGTGATAATACGACCCTCAACGAACGCTTGCTCGTTCTTGGCATCTTCATACTCGGAGTTTTCGCTGATGTCTCCGTATCCGATAGCCACTTTAATCCGTTCTGCCACTTCGCGACGCTTGACGGATTTCAGATGTTCTAGCTCTTCTTCGAGCTTTTTTAAACCTTCCTGCGTGAGAATGACTTCTTTTTCACTCATTGCAACCTGTCTCCCGTCATGTGAAAGATTTTCATAAAGGAACCGCTAAATCGAATATGAGTTCACTGATTACTACTATATGAACGCGCAGGAACATCATGACTCCTGCCGACCTTGATGACTATTGACTGATTATATTTCAAGCCTATCTAAATGTCAATGTAAGCCATTTCGCGTCCATAACTCTCCATTTAGGGCCTTATTGCACCGTTGCAGCCCGGTCTTCCAGCGATTGTACGAAGTCGTTCAGCAGCTCGACCATGGCATCCCGCTTCGTCTGCTCCATAATCGCGTCTTTGATCCGAGCGCCTCCATGCAAACCTTTCAAATACCAGGCCAGGTGCTTGCGCATCTCTTTCACGGCAACCGACTCGCCTTTCAACGCCGTCAATCGGTCCAAATGCAAAATTGCGATGCGGATTTTCTCTTGCGGGCTTGGTTCCGGCGGAAGCTCCCCGTTCGTCAAGTATTGAATCGTCCGATACAGCATCCAGGGGTTCCCGAGCGCCGCCCGGCCGATCATCACCCCGTCCACGCCGGTATGGTCGAGCATACGCTTCGCGTCTTCCGGCGTAAACACGTCCCCGTTGCCAATCACCGGAATCGAAACGGACGATTTAACTTCTTTAATGATATCCCAATTGGCTTGACCAGTATACATTTGCACCCGGGTGCGTCCGTGGACCGCAACCGCGGCGCCTCCGCCGTTCTCAACGGCCTTCGCGTTCTGCACCGCGTACACGTGCTCGTCGTCCCAGCCGATCCGCATCTTCACGGTAACCGGCTTGCTTACAGCCTTGGATACCGTAGACACCATCTGTTCGATTTTGCCGGGATCGAGAAGCCAACGGGCTCCGGCGTCGCATTTGGTGATTTTCGGCACGGGACAGCCCATGTTGATGTCGATGATGTCTGCGTTCGTATGCTCATCCACATACTTCGCCGCTTCCACCAACGTCTCCGTGTCGCCGCCGAAAATTTGCAGACTGAGCGGTTTCTCCCGCTCATCGACGAAGAGCATCTCCATCGTACGATGGTTACCGTGTAAAATCGCCTTATCGCTGACCATCTCTGCACAGACAAGGCCACAGCCGAATTCCTTCGCAATCAAGCGGAAGGCGGGATTGCAGACGCCGGCCATAGGAGCCAGCACGACCTTATTGGGCGCAGTAACATTACCGATTTGCAGCACTAGAGTTCACTCCTTCCTGATGAAAGCACTAGGCTCGATCGCTTCTTAAGGACGTCATGGCCGGAGCCAGCTCCTCGGGGTCGATGCCGAGCGTTTCGGATATTTTCAGAATGATCTTGGGATCCGCCTTGCGGGTTCCCCGTTCGATCGAACCGAGCACGGCAATGGATACGTCGAGCCGTTCGGCAAGTTCGTTTTGCGTGAAGCCTTTCAATTTACGAAAAGCGCGGATGCGCTGGGCTAGCATGTTTTTTTCCATAATAAAACGCCTTCCTTTCCTTCCACCAGCTCGAGCCGTTCGCGAAACGACTCGGCTCGAAGCGGTTCCCGTTGCGTCATCACATCGACAAGGGGCACCAGTACAAATGCCCGCTCCATCATCCGGGGGTGAGGTAAAATCAAATCCGGCCGATTCTGTACCCGGTCTCCAAAAAGCAGTAAATCCAAATCGATCGTCCGCGGCCCCCAGCGAATCTCCCGCTTGCGGCCAAGCTCGTGCTCCACCCGCAGCATCTCATGGAACAAAGCTTCCGGGCTTAACGTTGTGCTGACAGCGACGACCATGTTCAAGAAAGCCTCCTGCTCTACATATCCGACAGGTTCGGTTTCGTACAAACCGGAACATCCGGCGGCGACGATCTGCGGATGTTCCGTAAGCAGGCGAACTGCCTCCAGCAAGTAATGTTCCCGATCCCCGATGTTGGAGCCGAGACCGAGATAGGCGAGTTCCTGCGGCTCGCGCGTGTGCGCGTCCGTTTCGTTCATGCGTTATGCCCGCTTTCTGTGAATCTCCGCCGTAACGCCGTCAAAAAGAATAGCTACCGGCGGGTGGGGTTTCGTCACCCGAACTGTAATTGCATGTATACCAGTATAAGTTCGAAGCACCTCGGATGCAATATGTTCCGCAAGCGCTTCAATCAGTTTGAACGTTTTCTGTTCGACAATGGCTTTAACGAGCTCATGAACTTCGGCATAATTGACCGTGTCCTCAAGAGCGTCTGAATGACCGGGCTTGTCTAACGGCATGTGCAGCTCCGCATCGACATAGTACCGCGCACCCAGCTTGTTCTCTTCCGCGTACACGCCGTGATAGCCATAAAAGGCCATCCCTTTCATGATGATTTTATCCAAAAGGAACGCGCCTCCTCCCCGTTTATGTTTCAACCTTGTGCCGTACGATGGCGTCCGTCATGTCGGCAACGCGGCGCATCGCCTTCACGTCGTGCACGCGTACGATTCCGCAGCCTTGCGCGATGCCCAGCGCAACCGTTGCCGCGGTCCCTTCGACGACGTCGTCCGCAGGGAGGTTCAGCGTCAACCGAATCATGCTTTTGCGGGAGGTGCCGAGCAGAACCGGGTAACCGAGAGCCCGAATGCGATGCAGCTCATTCATCAGCTGGAGATTCTGTTCGTACGATTTGGCGAAGCCGATGCCCGGGTCAAGGATGATCTGCTCGTCCCGAATGCCCGCAGCCTGGGCCCGGCGGATCGTTTCCTGTAAATCAGCCAGCACGTCATGCATAAAATTAGCATACACCGCTTCCTTGCGATTATGCATCAGCACAATCGGGCAGTCAAACTCTACCGCCACCTTGGCCATCTCCGCGTCCCTCTGCAAGCCCCATATATCGTTCAGCATCGACGCACCGGCCAGCATCGCCTTCCTTGCGGTCTCGGCCTTGTAGGTATCGATGGAGATGGGCGCCCCAATGCCCGCTTCGCGGATGGCACGAATGACCGGCAGCACCCGGCGCTGCTCCTCCTCGGCGCTTACCGGCGCAAAGCCCGGACGTGTAGACTCGCCGCCAATATCAAGGATATCGGCGCCTTCGGCAATCATCTGCCTGGCGCGGGCAACCGCCGCTTCCGGTTCGATATACGCACCGCCGTCGGAGAAAGAATCCGGCGTCACGTTCAGAATGCCCATGACAAGCGTATGGGCTCCGTAATCAAGCCGGACGGCGCCGGAAGCAATGGTTTTCGTTTTATTCATTTACCCACTCTCTCCCTTCTGAAACAACCCTATTTATGCTGTTCCGATAATGGCGCTGCAGCCGTTCGGTAACCGGCCCGACGCGGCCGCTGCCAAGTTTGAGACAATCGCCTGTTTCTTCGTACAGCTTCGTCACCGGAACAATCTCCTGGATCGAATTCGTCATGAACGCTTCGTCCGCTTCCGCCAGCTGCTCCCAGCCGAATCGGCCTTCTACGACATCGATCCCCAGCTCATGTGCAGAGGTAAGGATAAAGCGGCGCGTTATCCCCGGGAGCAAGCCCGTATCGACCGAAGGCGTATACAGCCGGCTTCCCCGGGCAAAGAAAAGATTGCTCACTAAGCCCTCGCACAGGTGGCCTTGTCCATCGAGGAACAGTCCCTCGGCTCCCGCTGCCCACGGGTAACGGCGCATTTCTTTCTTCGCCAGCAGGTTATTCATGTAATGCAGAGATTTCAAGCGAACGGCGCCCTCCGGCGTATTTCGCCGCAAGACAAGGCGCTGCAGCGCTTTGCCCTCCCGGTGCAGCGCCGGATCAACGGGCGGCAGCGGCTTTACGTATATAACCTCGTTCGGCTTCTCATAAGCGCCGGCCGGCAGACCTAGCGCTTCAGGCCCGGCCGTTACCGTCAAACGAAAATAGGCATCGTGCAGTCCGTTGCTGCGGAGCAGCGCGTCGATACGCCGCTCGAGCGCAGCCCTGTCCGGCTTGTAGCGGATGTCGAGCTCGTCGCAGCCTTCCTGAAGCCGCTCCAAGTGCCAATCCAGCAAAAATGGCCGGCCTTCGTAGGTACGAAACGTCTCGAATAAACCCATGCCGTAAAGAAAGCCGTGGTCGTATACCGAGACCACGGCTTGACTTTCTTCGATCAGGCTACCGTTCCAGTCCATGATCATGCCCGGTTCACAACCGTCTCCTGCAGGAAATTCCGCAAAATTTGGTGCCCATAATCCGTAATGATGGATTCCGGATGGAACTGCACACCCTCAATCGGGTATTCCTTATGCCGCAGCCCCATAATTTCGCCTTCGGCCGTCTCCGCGCTGATCTCCAGGCAATCCGGCAGCGTTTCTTTCTTGACGATCAATGAATGATACCGGGTCGCGGTAAAAGGCGAAGGAAGGCCTTTAAATAACGTGCGGCCGTCATGAATAATCTGGGATGTCTTGCCGTGCATCAACCGCTCGGCGCGAATGACGTCCCCTCCGAAAATTTGTCCGATCGACTGGTGACCGAGACATACGCCCAAGATCGGAATTTTCCCCTTAAAGTGATCGATCAGCGACAAGCTGATCCCCGCTTCGTTCGGCGTGCAAGGACCCGGGGAAATAAGGATATGATCCGGCTTCAGCGCTTCGATGCCCGCAAGATCGATCTCGTCGTTACGGCGAACGACGATGTCCTGTCCGAGCTCGCCGAGGTACTGTACCAAGTTATACGTAAACGAATCGTAGTTGTCGATTACTAAAATCATCGCTCTTTACCTCCTGCGGCACATTGGCTCCGCTCACTGTATTGGATGGCCTTCCACATCGCTTTGGCTTTGTTCATAGCCTCCGTATATTCCCGTTCCGGCTGCGAGTCGATTACGATTCCTGCGCCGGCCTGTACGTAACCTATGCCGCCGGCTGCGACCAACGTGCGGATAATTATATTAAATTCCATATCGCCGTTATAGTCAATCCAACCCATGGAACCCGTATACGGTCCGCGCCGCACCGGCTCGAGCTCCTCGATGATTTCCATCGTGCGAATCTTCGGCGCGCCCGTTATCGTTCCTCCGGGAAATGCAGCGCCGATGACGTCAAAAGCATCTTTTCCGGGAGCAAGCCGCCCCTCCACCTCCGAGACGATGTGCATCACATGAGAGTAATATTCAATGACCATGAAGTCGCTGACTCGAACGGTTCCATATGCGGAGATGCGGCCGAGGTCGTTGCGCTCTAGATCGACGAGCATAATGTGCTCGGCCCGCTCCTTCTCATTATCGATCAGCTCGCCCGCCAGGCGGCGGTCTTCATCCGCATTCGCCCCCCGCGGGCGCGTGCCCGCGATCGGCCGCGTGCGGACGACGCCCCGCTCCAGCTGTACAAGCAGCTCGGGCGAACCCGAAACGAGCTGAAAGTCGGCAAAACGCAGCAGCCCCATGTAGGGAGACGGGTTAACCGCCCGCAGCCACTCGTAAATATCGTCCGGCGACGACCTGAGCAGTTGATGTTGACGCAAGGACAAGTTGACCTGGAAGACATCGCCCGCTCCGATATAATCGCGAATGCGGTCGACCGCCGCCATGAACGCTTCCCGCGAGAAGTCGGGCGTTACGCCCTGCATGGCCTCAAGGTCGATTTCCAGCCGGTCCTCCTCTATGCTGCGGCGCTTCCTGTCCAACTCAAGCGCGATTTCGGGTTGATGCCGACTTGCGTCGATACGGTCCCATTGCGCTTTCATCGCATCCACCGCTCGCGAAGCTTCGTCATAGCGCGCCTTCAGCCACGATTCGTCTTCCTGCCGTTCCCGTGGACAGTGGACATTATAAGCGCAATAGAGCTTGCTTTCCTGTTGATCGATAATCCACAGCTCGTCCATCCGCACGAATGCATAATCCGGGACCGGCAAATCGGCCGCCGCCCGATCGGGCAGCCGCTCGATTGTACGCACCACGTCATAGCCCCAGAAGCCGACGCACCCGCCAATCCATTTCGGCGCCCCATCGACCGCAGGCCCACGGAACGGAGCCATCCAACGTTTGACCAGCGCAAGCGGGTTGCCATGCAGGCGAAGCGGCTCCTTCCCTCGCTCGAGCACTGTCGCTTCCAGGCCGGTTCCCCGAATTTCGGATACGGGCTTCAGTCCGAGGAACGTATAACGTCCGCCCTTTCCGCTTTCCAGCACGAAGGATCCAGGCTCAGCCGCCTGCCACGCCGGAACCCAGAAGATGACCGTTGGTTCCTGTATGGGGTAGCTTCGCACGTAAGGCAGCACCGAATAATCTTTCGCCCAAGCCTTCCAAGCCTCATAAGATGTCAGAATCATCCGCCATTCCGCCTTTACCGTTCGTTCCGATTGTGATATTGGGATTAGTATACTTGAAAACCGCTGTGAAAAAAAGAGGGCCTTCGCTCCCATCAACAGGAAGAGCCCGCTCGTGAGGAGCGGGCTCGGGTTAAGCGTAAGGACTAATCTTCAAATTGATACAAAGGCGTGGACAAGTAACGTTCGCCGTTGCTCGGAACGATGGCTACGACACGTTTGCCTGCGCCCAGTTCTTTCGCCACTTTCAGAGCGGCATAGATCGCTGCGCCGGAAGAAATACCGCCAAGGATCCCTTCTTCTTTGGCTACACGGCGGGACGTCTCGAACGCATCTTCGTTCTCCACTTGAATGACGCCATCGTAAACGGAGGTGTTCAGAATATCCGGCACAAAACCGGCTCCGATTCCTTGGATTTTATGAGGACCTGGTTTACCGCCGGAAAGCACTGGAGATGCTGCCGGTTCTACCGCATAAATTTTGATGCCCGGGAAGTTTTCTTTCAGCACGCTGCCGGCGCCTGTGATCGTACCGCCCGTGCCGATGCCGGAGATGAACGCATCCAGCTTGCCGTCGTGGGCTTTGATCGCTTCGACGATTTCCGGACCGGTTGTCTCGCGGTGAATTTTCACGTTCGCTTGGTTTTTAAACTGCTGAGGCATGAAGTAGGACGGATTCTCAGCTTGAATTTCTTCAGCGCGCTTGATCGCGCCTTTCATACCTTCGGCCCCCGGCGTCAGAACGAGCTGTGCACCGTAAGCACGAAGCAGGTTGCGGCGCTCGATGGACATCGTTTCCGGCATAACCAGAATCGCTTTATAACCTTTCGCTGCAGCTACCAGAGCAAGCCCGATACCCGTGTTACCGCTGGTAGGCTCGACGATCGTGTCGCCCGGCTTGATGCGGCCTTCTTGCTCAGCCACCTCGATCATGCTGATCGCAATACGGTCTTTCACGCTAGCACCCGGGTTCTGGTACTCCAGCTTAACATAAATTTCCGCACTGCCCTCCGGCACGACACGGTTCAATTTGACAAGCGGCGTATCCCCAATCAAATCCGTAACGCTTTGAACTAATCTTGCCATTTGCGAATTCTCCTCCTCAAGAGCGGCTCAAAATATCCGAGTGTTTTGCTAGGTATTATATTTTCATATTATCAACCCCCGCCAAGGTTGTCAATATGAAAATTACATGGCATGGCTCAATACGTTCCGCTCACCTTGACGTTCCACTTTTCCCGCAAGCGCTGCATCGTTTCCTTCAAAGGCGGCGCTTCCCGCAGCGCCAATTCCTTGCGAACTTGCTCGCGTATCGCTTCCGGGCTGCCTTTGGACTGCACTTTACGCTCTTTGACCCGAACGATCACGAATTGTCCTTCGACTTCTACCGGTTTCGAAATTTGCCCTGTCTGGAGCGACTTGGCAGCTTTCATAATAGGAGCCGGCACGAACGGATCGTCCTCCTCAAACCATCCGAGATCGCCGCCGCTCCCTCGCGTCGCATCGTCGAGGGAACGCTCCTTGGCGACCCTGGCAAACTCCGTCCCTTTGGCCAAATCATTCAACGCACGCTGTGCCTGTTCCTTGCTCGCTGTCACGATCTGCTCCAACCGAAGCAGAACGGTCGCCTTAAATTCGTCGGGATGACTTGCGATATAATCATCCACGTCGGCGTCGTCGATGGCGATGCCTTGAATCGAAATCTTTTCCGTATAAAGCTTGTGACGGACGTCCTCATTCAATTGCTCACGCGTCAATCCAAGCTGTTCTTCCATCGCTTGATAAAATTCATTCTCGCTTTCGTAGCCTTGCTGCATCCGTTCTAGTTCCCGCTTGATTTCAGACTCGCTAACCTGGATGCCTAGCGTTTCCGCTTCCCTGCGAATGACCTCATGGTCAATCATTTGTTCGAGCGTCTCTTTGCCGTGTTTCTGAAGCAATTGTTGTTCCAAATCTCGCAGCGTAATATCTTTATCTCCGATGCTGGCAATCGTTAGCTCATGATCGGCCTTCGACGGTGGTTCGAGTATGGGATCCGCAGCGGGCTGAAGGAAGGAACGGGCCGTTAATACGGAGGAAAGGATGCCCACAGCGATCAGCAACACAGCGATCATTCCCCATAAAACCTTAACGTTTCGCATGTCCTATCCCCTCGAATGGTCACTTCTATCTTCGGACAGACCTCTTCCGCCCCTCATCGCCTCTTAGATAGATTCAATCAGTTCGCTTAATTCGCTCCCGTTGAACCTATAGGTTTCATTGCAAAAGTGACAAGACACCTCTGCTTGCCCGTCCTCAGCCAGCAGTTGCTCCAGCTCGGAACGTCCCAGACTGATCAAGGTTTGCTCCACACGCTCTCGCGAACATTTGCATTGGAACTTGATATCGTCCCGACGTTCCAACACTTCCACATCGGGCAGCAGCGTCTTCAAAATCGACTCCAAGCTCTCGCCTTGATCGAGCAGCTTCGTAATTGGCGGCAGCTCCCCGAGCTGTTTCTCCAGCTGGGCGATCTCTTGACCGTCCAGGCCGGGAAGCAGCTGGATGATGAACCCTCCTGCAGTCTTCACGGTATAATCAACATCGACCAGCACGCCAAGCGCTACGGCCGACGGCGTCTGCTCGGATTGCGCGAAATAATAGGTGAAATCTTCGGCGAGTTCACCGGAAATTATCGGAATGCTTCCCCGGTAAGGCTCCTTTAAGCCTAAATCCTTGGTGATATACAAAAAACCGTCGGTGCCGACCGCACCGGCCACATCCAGCTTGCCGATCGCATTCAGCGGCAAGTCGACCGCCGGGTTATCCACGTAGCCCCGCACTTCGCCCTTGGCGTTCGCATCCGCTACGATTTGGCCGATCGGACCGCCGCCTTTGACTTGAACCGTCAGCTTCTCTTCGCCCTTCAGCATGGTCCCCATCATAAGCGCGGCCGTCACCGTTCGCCCCAAAGCCGCCGTTGCGGTCGGAGTCGTCTGGTGTCTGACCCGGAGCTCTTCCACGATATGCTTGGTCCGAACGGCAAATGCGCGCACCTTGCCGCCGAACGCGGTTCCTCGGATCAAATAATCTTCTTGCATAGGATCACATATTCCTTTCATAAATCAGTTGAAGCCCCTGTAAGGTTAACAGCGGGTTGACCAGCTCGATGGTACGCGATTCGCTTGCGATCAATTCGGCCAGACCTCCGGTCGCAATAACGCGGGGATCCTTGCCCGATTCCTGCTTGATCCGGTCGACAATGCCGTCCACTTGACCGGCAAAACCGTAAATGATGCCGGCCTGCATGGAATTGACGGTGTTGCGCCCGACCACGTTTTTGGGCTTTACAAGCTCGATGCGAGGGAGCTTGGCGGCGCGCTGGTACAGCGCTTCCGTCGAAATGCCGATGCCCGGAGCGACCGCCCCCCCGATATATTGCCCGGATTCGTCGATATAATCAAACGTCGTCGCCGTACCGAAATCCACAACGATACAGGGAGGACCGTACAAGTCGATCGCTGCCACCGCGTTCACGATGCGGTCGGCACCCACTTCTTTCGGATTTTCATAACGAATGTTCAGTCCGGTTTTGATGCCGGGACCGACGACAAGCGGCGTTTTCTTTAAATATTTTAAACATAAATGCTCGAGTACAAACATCAGCGGCGGCACTACGGAAGAGATGATAACCCCCTCAACCTGGTCCAATTCGATGCCCGCATGCTGGAACAAATTGTACATCATGATCCCGTATTCGTCTGCAGTGGTCGAACGATTCGTGCTCAACCGCCAGTGATGCAGCAGCTGCTTCTCTTCGTAAATACCAAGCACGATATTGGTATTCCCCACGTCCACTACTAAAATCATGCGCGCTCCTCCTTCTGCCCCTTCTGTTCGTTCAAATCCAAGCTGATGTCGAGCGCTTGCACCGAGTAGGTCAATCGGCCGACGGAAATAACGTCAACGCCGGTTTCCGCAATGAGGCGCACGCTGTCAAGGCTGACGCTGCCCGACGCTTCTACCATGATATGCGGGGCCTGATTTTTAATGCGCCGCACCGCTTGCTCCATTTGCCCGGGCTCCATGTTGTCGAGCATGATGAGGTCCGGACCGGCTGCGAGCGCTTCCTCCAGCTGTTCGAAGCTCTCGACTTCGACTTCAATCTTCATCGTGTGCGGAATGTTGGCACGCGCGCTTTTAATGGCTTGAGCGATCCCTCCGGCGCCTTTAATATGATTATCTTTGATCATGACCGCATCATATAAGCCATACCGGTGATTATGGCCGCCGCCCACACGCACGGCGTACTTCTCCAGCATCCGATGGCCCGGCGTCGTTTTGCGCGTATCGACAAGCCGGGTCGGGAGCCCCTCCAATCGATCGACAAACTGCCGCGTGCGCGTCGCAATGCCCGACATCCGCTGCAATAAATTCAACGCCAGCCGTTCTCCAAGCAAAATGCTGCGCGTGCTGCCCTCAATCTCGGCCAGCACCGTTCCATGGCTGACAGCTTGTCCTTCGCCAGCCAGAGCCTTGAATCTCAAGGCGGGGTCTACGACGGCGAAAACCGCCTTCGCAACCGGCAGTCCGGCGACGATGCCCATGTCCTTGACATGAATGATTCCTTTCGATTCCGAAGCTTCCGGAATCGTCGTCATCGTCGTGACGTCCCCCATCCCGATATCTTCTTCCAGCCAGGCTTTCAGGTTATGTTCCAAAGCCGTCCGATTCAACTCAAACATCGTCAATCCGTCCTTCCGTCGTTCCATTCACCCGGTTGAATACCGTATGTTTACGCCACAGCAAGTCATCGCGTTCGGGAAAATCTTCTCTGTAGTGTCCCCCGCGGCTTTCCTCCCTAATCAGGGCGGCTTGTGTCGTCAGAAGTGCACAAATAAGCAGATTCGCGAACTCATACTCCTCCCGTTTGGCTAAGGAGTTGTCGAAAATAGCCAGATGCCGCTTCAATTCTTCATACCCTTTGGCCAGTCCTTTGCCATTGCGTTTCAAGCCGGCATAACGCAGCATCAGCTTCTGCAGCTTCAGCTTCTTCTCCACGACCGGTTGAATGGCTTGCCCCGTAGCACGCCCCCGCTCGCTAAGCACTGGTGTTTCCGTTATCTTATCCAGCTCGCGGATACGCTCCACAATCCGGCGTCCGAACACGATCGCCTCGGACAACGAATTGCTGGCCAGCCGATTGGCTCCGTGCACGCCGGTCGACGTGACTTCGCCGCAGGCGAACAGCCGTTTCACCGTCGTTTCGCCGTGCAAATCCGTCTCCACGCCCCCCATCATGTAATGGGCGGCCGGGGCGACCGGGATCCAGTCAGAGGATAAATCCAGGCCGAAGGTCAAACAAGTTTCATAGATCGTAGGAAAACGGTATTTAACCGTCTCCTCGGATTCGTGCGTAAAGTCAATGTAAACGAAGGTCGACTTCGTCAGCTCCATTTCGCTGACGATCGCACGCGCGACGATATCCCGGGGCGCCAGCTCCAGTTGAGGGTGGTAACGATCCATGAAGCGTTCTCCATTGATGTTGCGGAGAACCGCTCCCTCGCCCCGTACCGCTTCCGAGATCAGGAAACGCGGGGCGCCCGGATAACAAAGGGCCGTCGGATGAAATTGAATAAACTCCACATCGCGTATGTTAGCTCCGGCCCGGTAAGCGATGGCGATGCCGTCCCCGGTCGCAATGTCCGGGTTGGTCGTATAACGGAACAACTGCCCCGCTCCGCCGCTGCACAACACCGTGGCGTTAGCGCGTATGAATACTTTCTGCCCGTCAGGCTTCTGTACGAGAGCCCCGAAGCATTCGCCGTCCTGCGTAATGAGATCGATCACAAAATGATCGTCCCAAATTTCAATATTCGGGTCCTGCTTGGTCCGTTCTGACAACGCGCGTACGATCTCCGCGCCCGTCGCATCTCCTTGCGCATGCAAAATACGCCGCTGGCTGTGTGCACCTTCTTTCGTAAGGGCGTACCGGCCGTCCTCCATATCAAACTCTGTGCCCATCCGGATCAAATCTTTCACCCCGGCAGGGCCTTCGTGTACGAGAACGTCCACAGCCGAAGAGGAACATAAGCCCGCTCCGGCAATTAGCGTGTCTTGCCGATGATAAGCCGGAGAATCCTCATCGGAAATAACCGCGGCGATGCCTCCCTGTGCGTAACGTGTGTTGCTGTCCAGCAGCGATTTTTTCGTGACCATCAGCACTTTATGCGTTTCGGCGCTTCTAAGCGCGGTAAAAAGACCGGCGATGCCAGCGCCGATCACGATCACGTCAGTATATACGGTAGGAAGCTGCTGCAAATCGAAATTGACCATATAACGGGGGATCATGAGCCTCCACCTTCCTAACAAGAGAAGTAGCGCATGCTACTTGACCTGCAGCATGCGCTCCAAGGATGCACGGGCCTTATCGGCCACGTCTTGCGGTACGTATACTTGGGGACTGTTCGTCTCCAAACATTTAACCACTTTCTTCAAATTATTCACTTTCATATTCGGACAAACCAAGTATTTGGTGGCAAAATGAAATTGCTTATGCGGGCTGTCAAGGCGCAGCTGATACCCGGTGCCGTCTTCTGTGCCGACGATAAATTCCTGGCAATCGGATTCCTTGCAGTACTTGATAATGGCCGTCGTGCTGCCGACGAAATCGCCCATTTTGACAACCTCCGGACGGCATTCGGGATGAACCACGAATTGGGCGTTCGGGTGCAGAGCTTTCATCTCCTCAACGTCTTTAACGGTCAGCATATCGTGAGTGTTGCAGTAGCCTTCCCAGATGATCATTTTCTTGTCCGTGAACTTGGATACGTAGTCGCCCAGATTCTTATCCGGTACCCAGATGATTTCATCGGAATCTACCGAGTTTATGACTTTGATGGCGTTAGCCGACGTACAGCAAATGTCCGTTTCGGACTTCACTTCGGCCGATGTATTGATGTACGCGACGACCTTGGCATTCGGATGCTGTTTCTTCAAGGCGCGAAGCCCGTCAACATTGACCATATCGGCCATCGGACAACCGGCGCGCTCATCGGGAATAATAACCGTCTTGCCCGGAGCCAAAATCTTAGCGCTTTCTCCCATAAAGTGTACACCGCAAAATACGATGACATCGGCATCCGTCGATGCGGCTTTTTGTGCAAGAAGGAACGAATCCCCGCGGAAATCGGCTACTTCTTGAATTTCATCCCGCTGATAATAATGGGCAAGTATAATGGCGTTACGCTCTTTCTTTAATTGAGCGATCCGTTCTTTCAGCTCGCGCTGCTGCTCGGCTTTGCGCTCCAGTGCCAGTGCTTCCATAACACACCTTCCTTTGCTTTCCTCTCGAATGTAAAGACCCCGAAATAGATGGTGAAAATGTTCACAAAGATAATAAAGATTTACACCTAATTTACACGCGGGGGCCCCGCCATGTCAATGTTTAAATACCTACAAAAAGAAACAAATATACGCTTCGGACACATCGCCTGTACGACTGCTTATCCCTCACGGCCAGTTTCTCGCTTATCAACGCTTTTTGCCTGATACAAAAAGGAAAAACCGGCACCTTTCGGCACCGGTTCGCGTGATATTATTGATCCTGCTCGTCATCCGAGCTTTTCTTCTCGATATCGAGCTTATTGGAATCCGCAGCTTGGTCTTGGCTTTGGATGTTCACTTTGACATCATCGTTCTTGCCGTCAAGCGCCGGCTCCTCATCAGGAACCGCACCCAATTTGCCGCTGTCGATCAGTTCTTTAATTTGATCTTTCTCGAGCGTTTCTTTCTCGATCAACGTCTCGGCGATCAAACGAACTTGGTCGCTGTATTTGGTGAGAATCTGTTTGGCACGTTCGTAACAAGCGCGAATGATCGACTGCATTTCTTGATCGATCTCATAAGCGATCGCATCGCTATAGTTCTGTTCATGCCCGATATCGCGGCCGAGGAACACCTGGCCCTGCGTCGTACCGAACTGCATCGGTCCAAGCTTATCGCTCATCCCGAACTCGGTTATCATCCGACGAACGATGCCTGTAGCGCGCTGGAAGTCGCTGTACGCGCCGGTTCCGATTTCGCCGATGAACAACTCCTCGGAAACGCGTCCGGCCAACAAGCCGGTCACTTTGTCGAGCA
This sequence comes from Paenibacillus sp. tmac-D7, assembly GCF_006519665.1. NCBI lineage: Bacteria > Bacillati > Bacillota > Bacilli > Caryophanales > Paenibacillaceae > Paenibacillus > Paenibacillus sp. tmac-D7. The sequence continues at coordinate 16,686 of NZ_VIDW01000052.1, forward strand.
GCTCGTTCTTCGTCTGCATCATCTTGTCTTCGCCTTCTTTAGGCAGCATCATCACGTACCCGCCCGCGCGTCCGCGCGGAATGATCGTAACTTTGTGCACCACATCGGCATGCTCGGCGTGAATCCCGACGATCGTATGACCCGCTTCGTGGAAAGCGACCATCCGCTTCTCGCGTTCGCTGATGATGCGGCTCTTCTTCTGCGTACCGACAACAACGCGGTCAAAAGCTTCGTCGATCTCATCCATGGAGATGTCTTTGCGATTGCGGCGGGCCGCAATGAGCGCAGATTCGTTCAACAGGTTCTCCAAGTCCGCGCCGGAGAAGCCGGTTGTGTAACGAGCCAGCTGATCCAGCTTCACATCCTTGGCCAAAGGCTTGTTGCGCGCGTGTACCTTCAGCACCGCTTCGCGGCCCTTCACATCCGGACGGTCAACCGTGATTTGACGGTCGAAGCGTCCCGGACGAAGCAGCGCAGGGTCCAGGATGTCCGCACGGTTGGTAGCGGCAACGATGATAATGCCTTCGTTCGCTCCGAATCCGTCCATCTCTACGAGCAATTGGTTCAAGGTTTGTTCCCTCTCGTCATGACCGCCGCCGAGACCGGCGCCGCGCTGACGACCAACCGCATCGATTTCGTCTATAAATATGATACAAGGCGCATTCTTTTTGGCGTTCTCGAACAAATCGCGCACCCGGGACGCACCGACACCGACGAACATTTCGACGAAGTCGGAACCGCTGATGCTGAAGAACGGAACGCCGGCTTCGCCAGCCACCGCTCTGGCGAGCAACGTCTTACCCGTACCCGGAGGGCCTACGAGCAGCACCCCTTTCGGAATACGCGCCCCTACAGCCGCAAACTTGCGCGGGTCTTTCAAAAACTCTACGACTTCCACCAGTTCTTGCTTCTCTTCATCGGCTCCGGCCACGTCTTCGAAGGTGACGCGTTTCTTCTCTTCGTTGTAAAGTCTTGCCCGGCTCTTCCCGAAGTTCATCACCTTACCGCCGCCGCCCTGGGCTTGATTCAGAAGGAAAAAGAACAAGATGAAGATGATGACAAACGGAATAATGGAGGTGAGGAAACTAATCCATACGTTGTCCCCTTCCATCTTCTCGATAAATACGTTACTTGCGGGAATGTCGCTTTGCTCGATCAAGCGGAAGATGTTTCCGCTGCTCTCTTCATACGGCGCCCGGGCTTCGAAATTTTTCTTTTCCGGCGTATCCGCGTTCTTTAGCTTCCCCCTGACCAAATACGTCTGAGCATCATACTTGACGATGATCGATTCGACGTTCTTGTTCATCAAATGTTGTCGGAGTTCGCCATAGCTGACTACGGATTTCTGATCGTTCTGGGTGCTGATGAAATGGACGATTCCAACGGTGACCAAAAAGATGAGCAGATAAAAGCCTGTATTACGTATAATGCGATTCATCCCCTACCTCCTCTCAACAAACGGCAACTTTGTATATTGTACCACAGCAAGTCTCGGCATCTCAAGAAATGCTACGTGGAGTAAATCTCGGGCTTTAAAATGCCGACATAAGGCAAATTGCGGTACTTCTCCGCATAATCGAGGCCGTATCCGACAACGAATGCATCAGGGATGACAAAGCCTTTATAGTCTGCGTCCAAATCGGCCGTTCTACGCGCAGGCTTGTCAAAAAGTGCCGCGATGGTGATCGAGAGCGCATTGCGCCGTTCCAGCACGTCGATCAAGTAGCTAAGCGTCAAGCCGCTGTCGATGATGTCTTCAACGATGAGTACGTGGCGGCCTTCGACGGAGATATCCAGGTCTTTAATAATCTTGACGACTCCCGACGATTTGGTGGAATGTCCATAACTGGATACGGCCATAAAATCGATTTCGAGAGGGATCGTAATATTTTTAACCAGATCCGACATGAAAATAAACGCACCTTTCAGCACGCAAATGACGAGCGGATTCCGGCCTTCAAAATCTCGACTGATAATCTCTCCCATTTCCTTCACTTTGTCTTGAATTTGTTGCTCGCTGTACAGGATTTCTTGAACGTCGTTTTGCAAGAGAGGTCCTCCTACTGTTAGTTAAAATCGCATTGCCATTCGATATGCAGCTTGCGCCTGCCGTCCTCGCGGACTAAAGCCTGCGCCGATCTTCTCACGCCCGGCAGCCACAGAATTCGTCCTTCGGCATCGGTCACAACCGGTGTACGCTCCCGCAGGTAAGGCGGTACTTTCGCATCGATGAACATATCTTTCACTTTTTTCGAACCGTTTAACCCAAGCGGCGACATCCGGTCACCGGTTTGGCGGCTTCGAACCGATAAAGGAAAGGACATGTCCATAACGTCGAACACCGCTTCGCGGACGCCCAGGACTGACGGCATCGGGTCATCCGGCTCCAGCCAGCGAAACACCATCCGCGCGCCGGTTTCGGGTATGAATAACTCGGTCTGTCCCTCGCTTACATGGTAAGCGTACGGGGGGGGTGGTAACACCATCCTATGTATCATGACACGATCATATTCCCTGCGAAACGTGAGACGGGAATCGACATCCATGCGAACGCTTCCGGCCTTCGTCTGAAGGACGGCGTTCCGTAGTTGTTCGATCTGATGATAATCGACGGAATCCGGGTCCAGCGCAAGATAACTTAATATTAGTTTAATCAACCGCCTTTGTAAAGCGACGTGAACCCCGCCGAACCATTGGGCCGACCAAGCAACGGAACCGTTTTCTGCGTTCACAAATTGTTCGAAAAGCGCTCTCGTTTGCTGCGTGAGCAAGTCGTCCTCTTCCGCCGCCAATATCGCCAGACGGTTTAACGACTCGGGCAGCCGATCCTGGTAACGCGAAAGATACGGCAGTACCTCCAATCGGATTTGATTACGGAAATACTTCGTCTCCAGGTTGCTGCTGTCCGTTCTGAAGGTTAACCCGCGCTGCTCGCAGTACCGAATAAGCTCGGCCTTATATATACGTAACAAGGGCCGAACAAGTTCCAAATCTTCCGTCTCGGATCTCCGCAGCGGAATACCCGCCAAGCCGGAAGGGCCCGTACCGCGAAGCAGACGCATAAGCACCGTCTCGGCCTGATCGTCGGCGTGATGGGCCAATGCGATCCGCCCTGCCCCCGCTTCACGCGCAGCCTCGCGCAGGAAAGCATAGCGGAGTGCTCTGGCAGCGGCTTGCGCATTCGCCTTCGTTCCCGCCAAATAGCCGGGCATGTCCAGCACCTTCAAGTAAAAAGGCAGCCGTAACGAAGCGGCCAGCTCTCTCACGAACTCCGCTTCTTCGTCCGCCTCCCGTCCTCGAAACCCATGATTGACATGGGCCACCGATAACCGCCAACGATGGCGTTCGGATAACGCAAAAAGGAGATGCAGCAGCGCCACGGAATCGGGACCGCCCGATACCGCTACCACTACTCCGTCCCCCGCTTCAAGAAGCGACTCTTCATCAATGAATCGCTCCACCGTGGACATTAACGACCAAGCTGCATCCATACTGAATTTCCTTCCTTCTCTCCTTGGGCATGACTCAATGCAGCGAAAAATAGACGGCTGCCGCGAACAACATCAAGGATGCGGCAAAGCAAGCTTTAATCCATGCGCCGTGCTTATTCCGCTTGGTGACCGGCCGCGCAGCGAGCATGCTTTTGGCCCGCCAATCCGCAAGCGCCTGCTTAGACGTTTCGTATCGTCCGGTCAGCGCCTTGCGCAAAATCGGCTCCACGGAAGCAAGCGACTTGTTCGCCTTCAGCAGGTCGAGCAGCATGTCTACGGTGCGGTTCTGCGGAAGCATGGAAGCCGCTCTCGCAAACGTACGCTCGCGGTCGGCCACACCCAGCATTAACGCAGCGAACGAGAACAAATCATAGGCTTCGCTTGCCACCCGGGAACCGCCGCCCCAATACCCGCGGTCAAATACCTCCGTAAACTGTTTGACGGCACGCCCTTTGGCCGTGACGCCTCCGAAGTCGATTAACTCGACGTCACCGTATTCCGTTATGAGCATGTTCTCCGGCTTCAAGTCGCCGAACACGTAACCGCCTGCATGTAATTCGGTCAGCTTGCGCAGCAGATTGAGACCGATCAAATAAATCCACTCAATCCCTTTATCGCGAATAAAATCGTTTAACGATTTTCCTTTAATATATCGCATCACGCTGAACGGATAATCGACTCCGCTCCAGCAGAAATCGTCCGCTTCCAGCCAAAGCTGTTGAAACGAAGAGGCAGATTTCGACAACGCTTGTAACGCATTCACTTCGGATTGATGATCCAATGAATCGAAGCCCATCTTTAGGGCGAACTGCTGTTTGCCGCGGCGAACCAAATACACCTTGCCGTTGGCGCCTTCTCCGAGCAAGCGTTCGACTTGATACTGGTTCTTGTTCCATTTGCCTTGTATAACGGTTCCCGCCGCAAATGAGGGTTCAAACGATGTAGTCACTCCAGATCCCTTCCTCACGCGATCTTCCAAGACCGGTGATGTCGTGTACCTCCGACTTGGTCTCGTACCCATACTGTGTATCCCCGGTATTCCCGGCTACAAAATGAACGACTTTTAATAAGGCGGGCCCTGTGGGCGTCGTTCCCCTCATGTTTAATTTATAGAACAACCTGTTCAAATTTGCAAGATCGCGCGTCCAACCGAGGTCCATTTCGACCTCTTGGTCGCCTGATAGATTCGCCGGGAAGTGAAAGACGGATAACAAACTTTCGCCGGCCCGCGACTGCAGGCTGAGCTGCAAATCGTAAATCGCCTCTTTCACCGCCTGCAGCTTCGGCTTCATGCTCGCGCTCGCGTCGATCAGCAGTGCGACTTTCAGATCGGCTTTCTCCGACCAATCGTCGATCACGCGCACAACCTCGGAGCGTTCGTTCGGCGGCAGCGCTTCGAGCTTATCGTGTCCAAGGATGCTCCGCAGCTCAGCCCCGACAGCTTGCTGAACTGTCTGCACAACCGTTTTACGCGTCATCATCTGAACGGTTTGGGACAATTGGGCCGGTTTCACCAAGCGGCTGATCCCCCCGCCGGCCTGGGCAATCTCATGAATCTCGACGGCGCCGAGGTCGCCGATCTCCCCGGTGTCCGCAATGCCGACTACATGCACGACAATGCCTTCCGCCTTGGCATGGGCCGCGGCGATGACCGGGCTTATGCCGACATTCGAGCAGCCGTCCGTAATCAATATAATTTGTTTCATGTCGATCCCTCCTTTATATTATTCTTATTTTTTCCATTCGAGAGAATTCTAAACTGGTTTATATGCAGAAAACCGCTGGAGCAGCGAGGCTCCAGCGGTTTAGTTCGATATAGCACCACTCCTTAACTGACCGTCCTCGGACGTTCGATCCGCTCCATTCCCGGCGTCCGGAAGGTCGCCCACTCCGGCCTGAACTTATCGACGCGCGCGACCACCACCGTCATGTCGTCATAAATCTCCCCATGATGGTAACGCACGACCCGTTCGAGCAGGATGTCCGCGAATTCCTGCGGATGATCGGCGTCGATCTCGGTGATCATCCGTTTCATCCAGAGCTCCTTATTCACCGCGTGCCCCGGCGCATCGTAGATCCCGTCGGTCATCATGATTAAAATATCGCCGTGTTTCAGCGGCACGCTGACCAAGTCCACGTCGATCTCTTGCAAGATGCCGACCGGCAAATTGTTGGCGGTCACCGGAAACACCTCGCTGCCGCGTTTAATGAAGCTGGGGGTCGAACCGATTTTCATAAACGTCGTGTTGGCGCTGTACTGATCGATCAGCGCAACGTCGACCGTCGCGAACACTTCATCGGACGAACGAAGCATCAGCACAGAGTTAACCGATTTGATAGCGAGCTTCTCGTCCATGCCGGATTGCAGCAGCTGCTGCAGGATCGACAGCGCCGCGCTGCTCTCCGCCCGCGCCCGCTCTCCGTTGCCCATCCCGTCGCTGAGCGCTACCGCGAACTTTCCGTTGCCCAGCTCGATCGTGCTGAAGCTGTCCCCGGACAGGAGGTCGCCCCCCTTGGCCGCCCCCGCAATTCCGGTCTCCACCTCGTACTCTTTCGCCGATCCGAACAACACCGTGCTGTACCCGTCCTTCCGGTCAAGCGCCTGCTCGTTCTTCACGGCGATATGCTCGCCCACGATTTCCGACAGCAGCGGCGCGATAATTTTACGGCACTCATCAAACCCGCGCGTGTATTGATGGATGATTTCGATCTCGACATTGCCCTCATCCAAGCTGATAATGTCGATGCTGTGAATGGCCAGCCCGAGTTCTTCCAGAGCGCTTCGAATTTGCTCCTCTTGCATGAATAACTCTTGGCCTTCCCGCTTGATTTCCTTCGCCAGGTCCTCCATCACCTGGGAGACGCCGGACAACTGTTCAGCTACCAATTGACGGCTGTCGAGAATTTGTTTCTTCCAATGCTGATCGTTCTTATATAAATGGTATTGCTGCAGCATCACTTCGAGCACCTGGTCCGGTTTGACGCATATTTTCTTCCATCCCGGCTGAATATCCTTCCGTGTCATCGTCTCGCGCAGCTCGACCTCGGTCATCATGTCCGTCATATATTTATAGGTGTGGTAAAAACGTTCGTCCCAGCACTGCGTCCGCTTCCAGCAGGCGGAGCACGACTTCTCCGCGACGGAGTTCATGAAGTGGCCCACCTCCTCTTCTTTGCGCATCGGCTGGGTGTCCACGGTAATTTGTTTAAAGCTTCGGGACAACTGACGGAACACTTCGGAGAACTGCTCCACGCGATGCGCCGTCACATCGCGCACCCGCCTCGCGTAATCCTGCTGCGACTTGAGATTCTCCTGCGTACCCGGCACATATTTGGCCAAGGTTTGAATGACGCCTTTGGGGGTAAGAAGGAATAAAGCTACGGCAGCCACCGACTCCCAGGTCGAGCTCATAATATCGGCCTGGTTTCCGAGATACACCGATAAGATCGACGAGCCGAGCAGCATGCCGAACGCAACGGCCATTCTATTGCCTTCCTTCAATAGACCGGCCAGCATGCCGGCGAAGGCAAGCAAGCTCATCTGGTAGATTGCGCTGGAATTGGCCAAGCTGAGGATCAGTCCGGTCACGACACCCACCGAAGCTCCGAGCGGAGCTCCTCCGACGAGCGCAAACAGCAGAATCAGGTAACGCGACAACACATGCTCCAGCGTCATCGGGCCCGCAATCCAACCGACCGTTCCCGTCATCACCGAAGCGAGCAAGATGATTAAACAAATAACCTCCTCGTTTTTTAAACTGTAGTTTTTACGCGTTAACGTAAAGACAGGCACCGCTTGCAAAAATATATGGGTCAAAATCAGGCTTAACAACGCCCCTACCCCGGTCATCATCAGCGTATACCAGCTAAGATTCTCCGACGCGAGGTGGGAGAACAGCCGTACGAAAAACGTAGTGGCAAACACCATTGCCGGCGCATAAGAGATGTCGGAGCGCTGGAAACGCTCGACGCCTTTTTGCAGCAGGAGGAACACGACCATCTCCGCGATCAGGTAGCCGGTATGCATCGGCTCCACCGAAAACAAACTCCCTCCCGCTATAAAAACTGCCGTCCACACGAGCAGCTCCCGCCGCAAAAAATACATGACGGCAAAAAAGGCGACCCCGAACGGTGCCAACTGATCGAGGATCATCGCCCGTCCGAGCAGAAATGCCATGAACAAGAGTAGAATCGACCATTTCCTTGCGACGACGGCTTGTACGAGCCGGTTCTCCACAAAAACGCCTTTTACCGAGTCGCCCATCCGCCGCATGCCATCCGAACCTGCTGAACTCATTCGTTGAAATATTTGCCTTTTTTGCATAATTGTTTAACACCACCCATATACTATTAGTGTTACTTAGTATATAGCGTGTCCAGCAGAAAGTTTGTCAGAATGAGGTAGTCCAGCCGATGTTTTTTCCGACAAAATGAGGGCACTTGCGAAACATGAAAGAAACATGTGTCAAACAGAATTGCAAGCGCTTACAATAACGTATGTTCGGTTTAACGTCACGATTTGTTCGGTTTTGTTCGTCCACGTATCGGCGGTATTTACAGGAGGACCTGTCGATTTGCGGGGACGGAAATGAAGATACGACAAAAGTAGTCCCGCTTTGCGAATGGGATGACGGCATGACAGAATAAGACCCCGGGAGCGATCAACGCTTCCAGGGTCTTATTGTTTCTATAGCGGCAGAGGGGATCGAACCCCCGACCTTACGGGTATGAACCGTACGCTCTAGCCAGCTGAGCTATGCCGCCGCAACAAGCATGAGTATATAATAGTCAGGAAGCGCTTGTCAAGCGTTACAGGCTGCGAGTTGTTGGAAGTTGCATGCAAAAAAGCTGCCCGCGCCTGATCCTGCACGAACAGCTTTGATTATTTTAGAAGTAGGCTTCAGTTAATCCCGACGCGCACCGCGTCCGCCGCGCTTGCCCTCGGTATTCTTTTTGAGGGAAGAAATGCGGTCTTCGCTGTCTTTCAGGAAACGCGCCATTTTGTCTTCAAAGGTAAGTCGATTTACGGGAGGCTTACCGCCACGTCCCCCACGGTCGCCCCGATCGCCACGGTTAAAACCGCCACGGTCGCCACCGCCGCCGCCACCTTGTCTTTCGAAACGAGCGGGTCTTGTCGGAGGAGCGGCATCTACCGGTCGATCCACCGCTTGCTTGATGGACAGCCCGATCTTGCCGTCTTTGTCGACATTAATCACTTTCACGGTGACGATATCGCTCAGCTTAAGATGATCGTTGACATCTTTAACGTAGTTGTCCGCGATCTCCGAGATATGCACCAGTCCGGTAACTCCCTCGGATAGCTCAACGAACGCCCCAAAGTGAGTAATGCCCGTTACTTTGCCTTGCAGCTTGCTGCCCACTTCAATTGCCATAAAGTAAACTGTTCCTCCCTTAAATAGTTAAAAAACGAATAGAAAATGAAGCTACGCCGATTATAACGTACGCATCTCATACGGTCAACAAGGGTATGCGCAAAACGGGCATCCTACTTTTTGGCAGTTTGCGGCGTATAAAACAACGTCTCTCCCTCTTTTACATATTGTAGCTCTTTCCGGATGATTTGTTCCACGTATTCCGGATCGTTCAGTCTCGTAATCTCGCGCTGCGCATCGCTTTGAGCTTGCTTCGTTTCGTCCAGCTTCTGCTGCAGCATGCTCACTTTGTCCTTCCGATCGTTGATCTTTTCGGTTTGATTCCAGAGCGTGATGCCGGCCCAACTCAGAAAGCAAGTGAGAATCAGCATCACCAAGCGGCGCCGACGAATCGAGCCCTTATTATGGAGTTGCGGATGAGTTGCTTTAGAGACTGCCTGCAAGGTTCGAATCCTCCTAAATCGATCAAAAGAACCGGCGAACGAAGTTCGCTACGCTTTGACCCGTAGTCTTCACCCATGCGGGAAGCGGAAACCGAATCCACCTTCCAAGCGGCCTGAAGAGCCATAGCAGCATTTTCCACACAGGGTATACTAATTGTAACATAATTTTATAAAGGAAAATAGCGGTTGCAAGCAAAAATCCTAAAATGATCACAGTCAATCGATAGAGTCCGATTAACGGCTTGACTACAAGCAGCATGAACATGCTCCGCACTATTCTTGCCGTCGCCACCACGACGCGGATGGTAAACTTAATTACCCGTATCACCGTCCGGCTAAACAGCAAAAAGTAAATGATAATGCCGATGCCCAGACCCAGAAATATGAACGGGCGAACTTCCCCCCAATTGCTCTCGTACAGCAGCTTAAACACGATCAAGGTACCGATGAACCAGTACGCCAGATCCAAGACGGCTTTCAACCAAGCAGGCGCTTTCAGCTGGCCAGAAAGCACCCTGTATACGTCGAACAATCCGCCTAACGATAATCCGCCCGCACACATCATGCCGAGCGTTATGAATTGAATTTGTAACGTCACTTAAACAGCTTGCCCCACAGCCCTTTGGATTTGCCCTGCGCGTTTCCGTCCAAATAGGCCAGCTCGTTCACGTATCCTTCGATCGCCACCAAACCTTGATCCAGGCTCAAGTTTTTGATGTGCAAATTTTGACCCCTGATCATTAAATACCCGCTGTCCGTTTCAAGCAGAAACTCCTCGCTGTCGAAGCTCTCCACGTTCAAGACGCCGGATACTTCGAGCAGCTTCCGGTTTAACATCTTGATTTCCTGCCGTTTGACTTTGCCCGGTTGCTCTAACATGGGTTCGTCCCCCTCCTGAACGCTTTGGACGTACGCTTCCGTACACAAAGCTTGTTTACTATAAACGTATGGAGGGTGGACGAGGTTTAGAACCTATGAACGGATGGAATCCGCCGGTTCCCGGCAGTCCGGTACCCGTCATGCAAAAAAAAGAGCCGGTCCCTGTCGTTTCCGACAAGGGACAGCCCTTTAACGAACACCGCTGTGAAACCGCCCGTTATAAAAATGAATCCGTTTCCTGCGCATTTCTTTCTTCCTTCAGCAGGGTGTACATCTTGGCCGCATCTTCCTTACGGGTCGATTCGGACAACAGTTCCACCCGTACGGTGACCAGCTTTTGGCCGAATTGAACGGTAAGCTCGTCGCCTACCTTCACCGTGCTGCTCGGTTTCGCTTCCCGGCCGTTGATCCAGACGCGTCCTTGTTCGGATACGTCCTTCGCGACCGTGCGCCGCTTAATCAGACGGGACAGCTTCAGAAACTTGTCAAGACGCATTACTTCACCGCTTCTTTAAGTTTGTTGCCGGCTTTGAACGCCGGAACTTTGGATTCCGGAATGGAGATTTCTACACCTGTTTGCGGGTTACGGCCCGTGCGGCCGGAACGCTTGCGAGTTTCGAATGTGCCGAAACCGATCAATTGTACTTTCTCGCCGCCTGCGAGCGCATCGGTTACTTCACCGAGGAAACTGTTCAAGACGGATTCAACATCTTTTTTGGTCAGTCCGCTTTTCTCTGCAATGCTATTGATCAAATCTGTTTTGTTCATGGTTTCTAAATCCTCCTCATAAAAATAACGCTGAACTTAATATTCTTTGCCCATCAGGGAAATCCTGCTAGACCGCTTATTTTTTCAGAACTTTTTTTGCTTCCTGCCATAAGTCTTCCATCTCTTGTAAATCAGTTTGGTCAAATGTTTTGCCTTTTAAACGAAGCTGCGATTCAATATAACCGAAGCGCGTCCGGAATTTACGATTGGCATCCGCCATCGCTTCTTCCGGCTCCACTTTGAGGAATCGGGCAAGGTTCACGACGGCGAACAGCAAGTCGCCGAGTTCCTCCTGCTGCTCCGTTCTCGTATATTCGCGAATCGCTTCCTTCACTTCCTCGAGCTCCGATTCGACGATCGGGAGCACTTCCTCCAGCGTCTTCCAGTCGAAGCCGACTTCCGCCGCTTTCTTCTGCAGCTTGTACGCCTTCAATAAACCGGGCAGATCGTTCGGAACGCCGGACAATACGGATTGCTGCGCCGGATCGATGCCCTTCTTGCGCTTCTCCTCGGCTTTGATCTGCTGCCAATTGCCGAGCGCTTCTTCCGCATTCTCGGCATCCAGCGTGCCGAACACGTGCGGATGACGGCGGATCAGCTTTTCGTTCAATTCCGCGATAACGTCGAAGACGGTGAATGAACCTTCATCCGCTTCGATTTGCGCATGGAGCATAACCTGCAGCAGCAGGTCTCCGAGTTCTTCGCGCAGGTGGTCCGGGTCGTCCTCATCGATCGTCTCCAGCACCTCGTAGGCTTCTTCAATAAGATTTCGCCGCAGCGACTTGTGGGTCTGCTCGCGATCCCACGGGCAGCCCTCCGGACTGCGGAGAATCTCCACGATTTCATGCAAACGGCTGAACGTGCGGCTGTGAACGTCTTCGCGTTCCGTGCGCGGCACCCAAACGAGCGACAGATTGCCGAAGCCTTCGATGCGGTCGAGCTCATACAGCGGCACCTCCCGCACCCGTTCTTCCCCGGCGACGCCGAGCGCATGGCCGACTGTAACCATGTAATCGTCGGGGTACAGCTCCATCAGCGTCAGCTTGACGTCCGATGCCGTGAACGTGTCGTACACTTGTCCGATGAGCGTATGCAGCTGCGGATTCAAGCTGTATCTGGACAGCGAGGTGGCGTCCAGCAGTTGAAAGCCCTCGATCGGGTCGAAGCCGAGCCGCATGAACGCTTGGTCGAGAAAGCTCTCGCCGCCCATCATGGTCAGCAGCACGCCTTCGCTGGAGCAACGTTCGCGGAGCAGCTGCACGGTCCGCTCCGCCACCATCGGATGACCGGGCACCGCGTACACGATTTCGCCGGCAGTCGTTTGCTGCGATTGGGCGATAAGCTCGGAGGCGATCGTTTCATACACTTCATCGAATCCCGCATTCGCTTCGTAGATGTGATCGAACGATTCGTATCGAATGTGGTGATGATCCAGCAGCGCGACCATCGGGTGCTCCTTGGTGCGCAAGTACAACGCACCGCCGCGGTTGCCGACGGCTTCGAGCTTGCGCCAGACGCCGAGCGTCAGCTGGTTTTCGTCGCCGGTTCCGAGGCCGACGATGGTAATTTGCGGTTGAGCGGTCATTATCGCTGATCCCTCCTTGGTTGGGCGCGGCCGCGCGAACAGCTCGCCGGCCGCGTAAGTATGTAGAACGAGTGCGTACGCCCCGTGAACGTGCGAGTTTGCGTGGGGCGCAAGGGCGGCACGGCGATAAAGAGCAAAGCCGGGGCAGCGCGTGGCACCAATGCGCAAAAGCCCGGGGCACCGCGTGCGGCGGGCAGCGCATGGAGCCATTGCGCAGAAGCCGGGGCTCGGCTTGGGCCGGGCAGCGCGTGGAGCGCAAGTGCAAAAGCCCGGGGCTCGCGCTACCGCACCAGGCGCCAGCGCCGCAGCAGCGCAAGCGGTTTGCCGCGCAAGCGCGGGACGAGCGCGAGATCCTGCGCGGTGACGACGCGCAAGTA
>NZ_VIDW01000053.1:0-28115 GCF_006519665.1 Paenibacillus sp. tmac-D7
CGGCATTCCAGGCTCCTGGCCTGCCCCTTCACTATATGGTTCTGCGCACGACAGCCGCCGAAGCGGTTGAGCGTTGTGCTGCGCGTGGCGGAGATAGTTTGAGCGATCCGGAGGTGATTACAGACCTTCATGCCCAGTTCGCTGATCTCGGGCCTTACGAACGCAATGCGCTACAAGTCAGCGGCCAAGACCGGCAGGAAAGCCTTCGATTGGTGATTGCGGCGCTGCAGTTAAACCTTCACCGCATCCAGTGAAAATACGCCTCGTAAAATTTCTAGATCGGACGTGGGCCTAACTAAATGCATGTCGCAGAACTCAGTTGCAGAAATCCAAGTTTCGCAGCTGAACTTTGCGACAGGTCTGATGTCTGCTTAGGGCCGGTTGCGGTCTTCCGCTTCGCGCCATCAGCGGTCATTCGATAGCGTTTCCGGCGAGCTCGCTTTGCTCGATTTGATGCCACTCAATCTCTCGTGAAATTCGTGCTGTTGAGCGAGTTTGCGAAACGATTGGTCGAATAGAGGTAAGTGTAACGATCCCCGTCGAGTTGCTTGTTACGCTTGTAATTGTCCCACCACGGAAATATCTGCGCGAAATCTGTGTACGTCCGTTTCTCGTCGGTTATGGAGAGCGTCACGGACGCGAGGGTCGTTCCATGACCAAACACCTGTTCGAAGTCACCGGGAGAAACGCGTTCAACCGAGGCAGGGTCATTGATGTCGCGGAAAGTTACGAAATTTGGATAGTAATCCGGCGACAAGGCTTGCAGTTGAGAGCCTTGCTGCAAGGATACGAAGGCTTCTTCTGTCGGTTGAGCGTTTTGCAAGCGTCCCTTCGGTGGAAAGAAAACCGTCAAGGCTGTCCCCGCCCCATAACGGCTATCAAAAAGGCTTAATAGATACTTTGACGGCGCGACTTCAAGTACGACCACGTTCCCCGTAAGCCTCCCTGAATATCCACCGCCGCCTAGTCCCTTTAGAAAAGCTGGCGTTTTTTCCCAATCCACGACAACCACGCTTGATGCAGTTTTCGGACCATCTGGCGTGTTCACGGTGATGGTCAGCTTCTGAGACCAACTCCAGTTATGGAACCCTAGAATGTCACAGCCGGACACTCCGGCCGTAATCACCAACGCCACTAGAACTGCGGAGTAAAAATGTCTCACTGAAACTCTATGGTAAAAAGCTTGAATTTTGAGAACCCTTGAACCGAGAAACAGCCACTAGATGTGCCTTTCACAAAAGCAGCCCGCAACGAATGAACCAGCGACGCGATTGGACGCTCCTCGCGCGTCGGCGTCGAGCGAAAAAAGCATCAGCGTGACGCCTTGATACGATCCTGTCACGACCTAACCTTCCGTATGGTTGTATAGTCAATAAGTGCTTCTTAAAGGCGATCTGTGGCCGAACAATGAAAAAGATCAGTACAATTTTCCAAGCCGGCTTCGGGCCGACTGCGGTCTTCCGCTTCGCGCCAACAGCGGACGTTGGAAGAAGCGCCAACTTGTGCTTTTACTCTAAGACGGCAACGTCGATGAAGGCTGTCAGGCTCGCCGTCTTTGCGACGCAGCGCTCCTTGGCAGCATTCCTACGGAGGTGTGAGTTCGGTATGGGCGAAGAGATTTTTCTTCAAGGCGGCGGACGAACTCAGGTTTCTAAGCTAGGCAACGTGGTGTTTCGTTCATCAGGTCCGTGGTCGCAGTCTGTTGTGGACCTTTTGAGACATCTTGAGCTCTCTGGCTTCTCTGAGGCCCCAAGCGTCATTGGCGACGGCTTCGATGAAAAAGGCCGCGAGACACTCTCATTCATCGACGGCGACGTACTTCATCCCAGACCTTGGAGCGATGAGGCACTGCCCGAGTTAGGGGCTATTCTTAGGCGACTGCACGATGTAACTGGCTTGTTTCAAATTCCTGAGAACGCTGTCTGGCAGCCGTGGTTTGGGCGCTCTCTCGGTGCCGGTCCTCTTGTTGTAGGTCATTGTGACGTTGGCCCGTGGAACATTGTATCGAGAAATGGCCTCCCGGTTGCTTTAATCGACTGGGAGGTAGCTGGTCCTGTAAGGCAGGACATCGAACTCGCGCAGGCATGCTGGCTAAACGCTCAGCTCTATGACGATGACATCGCCGAGAAAGTTGGACTCGGCTCCGCCGCGTCGAGAGCCCGACAAATGCGTCTGTTACTTGATGGATATGGTCTCACACGTAACGCCCGCAAAGGGTTCGTAGATAAGCTAATCGAACTGGCTATCCTTGACGCGGCAGCACAAGCCATAGGCTCTGGCGTGACCGCCGAGAGTAAGGACGTCGAGCCACTCTGGGCAATTACGTGGCGCACAAAGAGCGCGGCATGGATGCTTCGTAACCGCCATATATTGGATGCAGCACTTATCTGATCTCTCAACGTCGGAGATGTCATGCTCAACGACCGCATAGGGCCGAAAGCTGACTATCTCCGTTAGAGTGTCATTTCGCCCCCTACCGGAACCGACCCCATTGAGCTACTGACGCACGACAGGGGCGCCAACCGACCGCTAGCCGTAGGGGCAAGGGATGCTTTCCTCCGATGGGTGGGGGTGATAGGATTCCACCGGGTAGGAAACCGGAGCGCATCGTCATTGACGGTGCGCTTTGTTTTTGCGCCGCAGGCGCCCGGAGGGGCGGAGCCGGAACGCGCTAATCCAAATTGCGCCAAAGTGACGGTGAAGCCCCGACACGGCCGGAAGGCCGTAGGGCTGCTTGCAGCCTGGCTCGCGCTCAGTGAGCCAAACGGGTGGGTGCGGGAGGTCAGGAAACCTCCTGCTGAAGCGCTCTCCGGCGCTTCAAGAGCCCGGGCATGGGGTCGGCATTTGAGACCCCGTCGGTCGCGAAACACATGTGACAAGACCGCCATGGCGCGACGCCGCGCCCTGTCACTGTCAGAGTGTTCGCTGACAGTGACAGGGCAAACCACGAATTCAGTAGCTTTAGGATATCCGCCGTCAGCGCGGCGATCGCCCGCCTGTCAGCCGCGACCTCGACCGTGACGTCATAAATGGATGACGCGTGCCGCACGGAGGCCGCGTTGAATTCAACCTGCGACACCCACGCCACACTGCGGTGCGGCCCTAACTTTTAAGGAGATAGCGATGCAACGGCATCAGGCACCAGACACGACCGCCTGCGGGCGGAAACCCACCCCGGCTGGAACGGCCCAACGGGCACGACACCGGGAAGGTCCACGAGGACAACCATAGAAAGGACACGCACCGAATGAGGACGACACGAAACGCCCTGCAGCTCGGGGCACAACAGATGGAGGCACAAGACCGGAGAACCGGGAGTAGCTAATCGGACTATCCGGCCCCAGGCGTGACTTGTCACGCAATCCTGCCGCCCGAATGGGCAGGGATCTGGCCAATAACACTCACCAAACCATGCAAAGACCATGAACAGCTATGAAATGTCGATCAGGCTCCTGACGGGGCATAACCTGGACGGGGCGAGCGCCACCCAGGACAACCGTCACAGGGGCCTCGTCGCCATGGGCGAAGAGCTGCATAGCCTCGGCTATAAGCTTAAATCCGCCCACAATTTGAAACCCAAGCACGTCGATGTGCTGGTCCGCCATTGGAAGGCGGTCGAAATCTCGGATGCGACGATCCGCAACCGCCTCGGCTGGATCCGCTGGGTCGGAGACCACGTCGGCAAGGCCGGCCTGATCCCGAAGGACAACAGCGCATTTGGACTGGCCGAACGGACGCCCTTCAAGGGCTCCAAGGCGCGGCGGCTGGACGCGGACCAGCTGACGCGGGTCCGCGACGAAACCATCCGCCTGGCGCTGCAGCTGCAGGCCGCGTTCGGCCTGCGTCGCGAGGAGGCCCTGAAGTTCCGGCCGTCGATCGCCGACAAGGGCAATTCCATCGACCTGAAGGCAAGCTGGTGCAAGGGCGGCCGCGCACGGAGCGTGCCTATCACGCATCTGCGCCAGCGGGAAATCCTCGACGCAGTCGCCAAGCTCGCGGGCGACGGCTCGCTGATCCCGAGCGGCCGTACCTACCGCAAGCACCTGCAGACCTATAAAGCACAGACCAGGGCCGCTGGCCTCGGCCAAGCCCACGGGCTGCGCCACGCCTACGCGCAATGGCGCTACAAAGTCCTGACCGGCTGGGCTTGCCCCGCCGCCGGCGGTCCCTCAGCTGAGCAGATGAACGCTACAGACCGACATTTCGACGAAATGGCGCGCATGCAAGTCAGCAATGAGCTGGGGCACAGCCGCATCGATGTGACCGACACCTATCTGGGCCGGCGCTGGGCCAACGGTCATTTCCGGAAGATCGTCGCATGACGATCGGGCAACGTCTTCTGAAGACGGCCACCAAGGCCTTGGAGGATCTAGCTGAACGCGAGTTCAGCCGTGAGGTGATCCTGGAAGCGTGTCGCGACGCAGCTGCTAAAGGGTTCACGAGTTGCCGCATCCGGCCGTCGCTTCCCGTTGACCTCGCGACGACGGAGCACATGAAAGTATTGCGCCCCGAGCTGGAGAAGGAATGGCTGCAGGTCGCCTGGATCCCTCATGGGATGCCAGGCGAGCCGCCTTACAAGGTCCTCGAGGTGCGCTGGGAAGGCGCGACCCGAGGGTCTCAGCCGGCCCGATGAGGATCGGCCGGTTCGGGCTCCTGAGCGCCGTTCCAGAACGGCTCCGCGAAGATGTCGATTGGCGACGCGCCGCACGCGGTGCAATGCCACAGGTTATCCGCCATCGCCTGGCCGGTGTGCTCTTCGTCGCAATGCAGGCAATACCACGTGGCCGCCAGGCGGTTACCACCAAGCGGATGCTCCACTCGGCCCAGTTGATCCGGCTTGGTGGAGCGACGCGGCCAATCGGCTGCGACCTCGGCATGCATGCGACGAGCGCGAATTTTCAGTAATTTGCTTGCACGCTCTACAAACGCGGGATCGAGCGCTGCAGCGGGTTTGCCCCGTCGCTTGAGGTTTCTCAACTGGGGCTCCGCCGAAGGCGGCTGGTCAAGTGTGATTTCCCAACCTTGCGAGCCGATCGCCACACCGAACTCGTTGCCAGTCATGTAAAAGACCTGACCATCGAGAACACCGTGGATCTCGTCGGCCTGCATGGGCTCGGCATTCTCGGGAACCCAACGGGTGAAGACGAGGCTATCGCCGAAGTCGGTCTGGTTGATTTTCCGAGCGGTCGTAGCGGCTGACGCTTCGACAGGGGCTAACCGCAATTTTTCAACAGCTGCCAGATCCTCGGGTGTCGGGCGCCAGCCCTGCTTATAGGCCTCTGCGAGACCGCGCCAGTTGGGCTTACCCACCTCGCGGGCGACGAGTTCCAACGCCGCAATAAGCTGTAGCCGCTGAGAGCGCGCCAGGCGCTTTGCAGCGGATTTCAACATAGAAAGAGTATCGGTGGCCATGTGGATCCATTCCTTGATTTCAACGAATCCAACCGGGTGCCCACTGCCGACCGGACCCGTCCTAAGGAACGGTGTCAGTCATGATGATTATAGCGCACTGTCATCAACTTCGCGTGGTGGGCACACCGGCCTGTGCGTCGAGGCCGTGCACTGAAAGTGCCGTGGAATTGATCCGGCGTCAACAAGCTGAATGGATTTTCCCAAGCTCGACACTCAAGGAAAGTCCGGCCCGTCCTTCGCTTTCGACCGCCCTTCCGCCATCCCGGATCCCCCGAGTGCCTTCTCGAGAGCAAGCAGCTTATTGTCAGCGTCCAGAGTGTTTTTGATAAGGCCGGGAAGGATCTTCGCTTGTTCTTTAGCGACTGATTTATCTCGCATTCCCTGCAGTGAAAGGGACTGTCCCGAACGGAAAGACCCTTTCAGTGCTCCAAAACTTTCGGGCTTTTCCTCCAGTCTTGCTACAAGTGCCGCGTCGCCGTGCTTGCTCGAGAATTTCATCATCTGCGAGACGGCATCTCGCGGACTTGCATAGACCTTGTCCGCGACCAGCATGGCTTCCTGACGCACCTGGTCAAAGTCAGCCTGGGCTTTTACCCATCGTCCGCGCAACTCGCTTTTCACATCATCATTCATTGACACCCCCCAGCTAGCTCACTTATATTAGAATATGTTTATATTTGTTTTTTTCCGTGATTTGGCCCGCAATATCAAAGGCATTCTTGTTCCCCAAAAGAGCGAACCGCTCACTGCGGAAGACATGAAGATGCTCAAATCAAGCGCTCGTATGCAATACGAAGAGTCGTTGCGAAGCAAGAAATAGGAAGCGACGGACGTCAAAAGTCCGGCCCTTCCCTGCCCTCGTCGCGAGAACGCATGGGCGTAATTCCATCGGGACCATACTCCAAAACGGCATGAAGCCGCTTTAACTCGCGGATATCACGTGCCAGCGCGTCTTCATCGATCGCCTTCCAATACGCACGCTCCCGCCGGCCCTGCCGGCTCGCCACCATGTTTGCGCGGCGGATTTGGATGTTGTGTTCAAGCCTAAGTCGCCCGCCATCAATGATCGGATATGCGACAGTCCGCTGAGGACGCTTTGCCTGGCAATGGTTACGCACGGTCCGATCACGGGACACCATACGATGATTTGCCCGGATCAACTGACGCGACCTGACACCCACATGGATCGTCGGACGGCGGCTTTCTCCTTGAGCCGTGAGGGATCGCCGATCAATTCTTTCTTCACGGCCGGCGCGCGCCAAAGCTGCATTGGCCTCGTCTTCCCACAGTTTGCGTAATCGCTCCGTGCTGCCCTTCTCCGACGTGCCGAACACACGCTTTCCGGTTTTGACATCGCGATCCACGATCACAAGATGGCAGTGGGGGTTGCGGGCATCTTTGCCCTTGTCGTGAAACGCCGCAAACCAGGCTGCACGACCTTCTGTCACCCGGTTAGCAAACGCAGAAACCAGCGCAGCTCGCTGGTCAGCATTTAGCTCGCGTGGCAGCGCAAGCATCATTTTGTCCGCGACCCGACCGTTTTTTCGAAGGCGATCTTCTGTGGTCCGCATGAAAGAGACCGCCTCGTCCTTTGTGTCCGGCATATTCTCCGCGATACAGCGAGAAGCGGCACGCGGCCTGGTGATGTAGTCGATATGCGCGCCCGCCGTGTAAGAATCGGCCTGCGTCGATTTTCCGATTGAACTGTGATGCAGACTATAGATTGCCAGATCAGCCCCCGGAGGTGCGCCGGGTTTGCTTTGCAAACCCATAAGTGCGCACTAACGAAATCCAGACTACCAAAGAATGTTGAAAATACAAGATCTCGTTCCGCCACCCCGCGCTTGCTCACCCACCGCGTTAACTGAAAGATGTAAAAACCAGAACAGCCCGTGCCACGTTCTTGACGCTAGTTGCACGCCATGGAAGTAATTGCCCGAGGTTACTTAGAGGGGCGCATGGGAAGCTTCATTCTCGGAGTTTTGGTCACAGTCGTGGCCATGTATATGTTGTACCAAAATCAGGATGGGGCGCGAAAAGCTTTTGAGCAATTCGCCGAACGCTGGCTTGGCCGGCGGGGGTCCCAAGTCGAAGAAGCGCCCCCAAATTCGCCTCCTTCGGTGATCGAGCCTCCCTTGGTGATCGAGCCGCCGAACTACGGCAACATTCGGCTGATGTTGGGTGAAGACGCGGATCTGACCGAATACGGTCCGGATGTCCATGAATTCCCCGAGACAAAGCAGCCGACTACGCGGTTCGAGGATTTCAATCGACGATTGTTTATCCTGAGCCCCGCCGCGCAGGACAGAAGGGTCTGGCCGGACACCACGGACGATGACTTCCCGACCCGGATCAACGGGATGACAACGGAGGGCGCGTTGGCGCAAATCCGCTTACGCCTGCGGCCCCGCTACCCCGTGATTTATGACACCTACGGCCATTGGGCCGCCGCGTCACAACTTCTCGAACAGGATCCGGACTACAACGACATCATCGTCAGCACCTATCTGGCGCTACCTGAAGAGAAGCGGCCGGTGGTGGTATCCCTCGCATCGGGTTTAAGCGAAGGGGCTGCTTATACGTTCATGCGCTACGGATTTCAGGATTTCCGCGTGACCCAGTATGCCATGCGCTTTCACCAGGAGGCATGTCTGGCTTTGGTTATGAGCTTGATGGTGGCACCCCGGAAGGACTGGCTCTGGCTTTCGGTTGCGCGGATGCGTCAGACCGTCATTCGCGCCTTCCAGGCCAATGAGGCTAAGCGCCGCGAGTCGCAAGCGACGGACTACATGGAACAGCAGACGCAGGCAGCCAAAAAGGCAGTCGCGCACCAGAACCGCTTCCTGGCACTTTGGCAAAACCGCGTCGAGCCTCAACAGGCAAAGCTTGCTTCACCTGACAGCGCGGAGGCCGCCGAATGAGCGGTTCTCTTCTGACATCTCAAGCGGACGATCTCGTATCGTTGTGGCGCGACTATTGGGGCAACCGCTGGCATCACCCGCTGACATGGCCCAAGCACCGCCTCTCCTGTTTCATCACGGCTGAAAACGCCCGTAACGACATCAATCAACATGGCGACGCGCTGGTGTCGGACTTTCCGCGCGGGCGCCGCCCGTTTCTGGGTGTCGTGACCAACGCGACCGACGGCAACATATCCACGCAGAGCGGCGTGCTTGAATACAACGACGATGGTCATCTCCTGACCATCGCTCCGACCCGCGCCGGCAAAGGCGCTGCGCAGATCGTCCCCAATCTCCTCCTTTATGCCGGCAGCTGCCTCGTCGTTGACATCAAAGGGGAAAACCATGCAGTCACCCATAAGCACCGGGCAACGTTCTTTGACGGGGCCAAGGTGCTGAAATTCGCTCCGTTCGATGACGACACGGACCACTACAACCCCCTCGATTTCATTCGCCTCGATGATGACGGGTTTGCCACCACCTACACGTTTGATGACGCCCGTCTACTTGCGGACATGTTGATCGGCAGCCGCGCCAACGAAACGTTCTGGGACATCGAAGCCCGTGGTCTTCTGACGATGTTGCTGCTGTACGTGGCTACGCGTTACAGCGCCGGCCATTTCGATCGGTCGATGGCCCAGGTCGTAGACCTCCTCTTTCCCCCTGTCGTCGATGAAGACAAGGTGATGCCGTTCCAGCGGACCACCGACAAGATCACGATATGGTCAG
The DNA here is from genome assembly GCF_006519665.1 of Paenibacillus sp. tmac-D7. Taxonomy (NCBI): domain Bacteria; kingdom Bacillati; phylum Bacillota; class Bacilli; order Caryophanales; family Paenibacillaceae; genus Paenibacillus; species Paenibacillus sp. tmac-D7. The sequence goes on from NZ_VIDW01000053.1 coordinate 9,102, forward strand.
AACAGAACGATGACGCCATCTTGGCGTCGCTGGTCACCCAATTCATCGAGCACGAAGACAAGGTGCGCGCAGGCATCCTCTCCACCTGCCGGTCAGCGATGAGCATATGGCTGTCAAAGCGCCTGCAGAATGCGACGCAGTCGAGTGACTTCCGTTTCTCAGACCTGAAAATGTCGATGTGTCGCCCGGAGGGCGAAAACCCAGCGCCGACCACTCTTTACGTGGTAATTCCGCCGGAATACCTGAAGGAATATCGTCCCGTTCTGCGCATGATTGTCGGGTTGGCGGCCGTCGAGCTAACGCGCAGTAATGCCTGGGCGACCGAGGAAAACCTAACTGCGGGGTGGGCGCCAAAGCCACCCTGCCAAGTCCTGTTTCTGCTCGATGAATTCCCGTCGCTTGGTTACATGGCGCCGATCGAACAAGGCGTCGCCTATTTAGCGGGCTATGGCGTCCAGCTCTGGACCTTCGCCCAAAGCCTCGGCCAATTGAAGGAAATCTACAAGGAAAACTGGACCACCTTCATCTCCAACGCGGGCGCGTCCTCCTATTTCGGGATGGCCGATCCGGACATCTGCGATTTCCTCTCGCAACAGCTAGGCAAGACCGGAGAATACGCCCTCCGATACTTTACCAGTTCGGAAACACGCGGCACCTCAACCGGCTCGAGCTATAGCAGCACGTCCGGCTCGAGTTATACCAGCGGCTCAAGTTGGAACAGCAGCAGCAGTTATGGCAGTTCCGACAGCACCTCATCCGGGTCGTCGGATTCAGACAGCTCGTCGCACACGATCTCGGAGCAATACCGCTACAAGGATGATCCGGTGGCGACGGCCAGCGACATCCGCGCCATGCCGCGCGGATCGCAGATCGTGCTTCTGCGCCATAAGCTGCCGGCTCTGGCGAGCCTTCTACCTTTCTATGACTGCGATCTCTTCACATCGCTCTACGATGCCTGGAGGCCGTAATGACGATCCGCGTGCTGACAAATTCCACCGACGGAACGGCCCGGGTTGTTCCCTCAACCGCGTTGCCAGTAGGGGAACCTCTGCGCTTGGCCCTGTTCGACGTGAGAGGCAAACGATACCTGACTTCGTCCGGATGGGTGAAAACCCGTAAGACGCTCGTTGAGGTGATCCCCACTGATGGGGACGAGGGCTTTGTCATTGCCGCGGCGGCTGTTGCGCTCATCCCTCCAGGGATATCGCTTCTACTTGAGGAGGTTTCGATAAACCTGCGTGAGCAATTCACGTGGCCGGAGCCTCCACCCGCTGCCCCCGCGCCCGTGGCGCCCCCTCCCCTCGCCGCCGTTGCTGATAGCAAGGCGATTGCAGCCACCGTGGAAACCGTAGCAGCGCCGGCTTCCACGGTTCTCGAGCCTCAGAAACCAAAGCGCGCATCGCCGATCTGGGTCGCTCTGCTTGCGGCTTTGTTGTTGGGCGGCGCTGTAGGTGCAGGCGTAGCCTATGCACTCCTCCCCCAAGCCGGAGCTTCGCCGGAACTCATTGCCCGGGAAAAGGCAATACGTACGCGCGAAGCGGACGCCGCAACAGCGGACACCAGGCTGGCAATGCGGCGGGCCGATATTGACGCCAAAACAGCGGCCTTCGACGCCAACCTGCGTAAGGCGCAATCGGGATCACAAAGCAACGCGATGCAGCTCGCTGCCGCGCGCTCGGAACGGGACGCCCTTCAGATAACACTGGCGGCTACACAAAAAGACTTGGATGCGCAGGGCGAGCAGTTGAAAACCCTAACCAACGAAAACAACCGGCTCTTGGCTCCCGCAAGTCAATCGCCCCAGATAACGCCAGCTAGCGCACCCATCCCAGAGGCAACCCCCACGGCCGACGCGGCGGCTCTAAACGCCACGATCGAAGGGCTGAGGGCGCAAGCGCAGTCTGGCAGCCTCCAACTCCAAAATGCCCAAAACGCCGTTACCGCCCTTACCGCCCAAGTTGAGGCGCTGACACGCGACAAGAAAGCCCTTTCGGACAATCTCTCCGGACGCGACAATCTTGTCGCCAACTGGTCGATTGAGCGAGAAGCGCACCTCGCTCAGATCCAGGCGCTGCAGACCCAGATAAAAACAACGGAGGGGCAGGCAGAGGTTGCAAGATCTAGCGCCCTCGCCGGGACAGGGCGCGCGAACTGGGGCGCGGCCTCGGTGTCCTCGAATGGTAGCGTCGACACGATCGTCAACCAAATCTCCCCGGATTCCGCTGAGCGGGTCGCGATGAAACTCTGCGCGAGCCGCAAGGGCTCCTGCTCGCTCATCACCAATTTCCAGAACACCTGCTTTGCCGTGGCACGCGCCAAGTCTGGCGGCGTGAACGCCGGCAACTGGCGTGAGGGCCTTAATCCCTCGTGGCAGGAAGCGGAAGCCATCGCGATGGACCGCTGCGAACAGGAAACCGGCATGGCTTGCCGCGTCGTCATCAACACCTGCACCCCCGACCAGCTCTCCAAGCCGGAGTAGACGGTTTCCAAGGCGGAGATAAATAAAGGGGGTCCGGTGACGGACCCCGGTTCAGTATTCATCCGCCCGCATCACGGTCATGACCCGGCAAGTCACCGACGGATCAGCGGGATCCGGAGATCCGTATTCTTTCAGGCGATCGTAATAGTCGATTTTCCAGAAATACGTTGTACCAGCATGATCGAACGCGCCGAAGTCGTGCTCACCATGGGGATCGTTGTCTTCGGTGAAGGCGTCGAACTCGCGGATCTTGGTCATCACGGCCATGAAGTCGTCGAGATCGAGCGCCGTCAGGCTGGCGGTGACCATCAGCTCGCCCAAGGGCGGGAACGTCCACTCACGGAAGCGGTCGTTGAGCTGGCGGATTCGCAAGGTGTGATCGGAGGGAGCCATTAGATGCTGTCCTCCAGCTGGAAGCCATCGTCGCCGGCATTAAAGAGGCCGAATGAAGCGGTTCCTTCAGCGTTGTAGAGAGCCTCAGCCTTGGCCAGGGCTTCCTCGCCGCTCTCGGCTTCTACCGTGATGTCGTAGACATCCCAGGTGTGGAGGAACACCCGGAACTCCCGGGTCGGGAGCGCGCTCATCGCGCGTCTCCCTTCTGCTCGTCGGCGCGCGGCTTGCGGACCACAAGTCGGCCGTCCACCGGCACGCAGGTGAGCTGGATGTTGAAGCCCTCACCGTCTTCGTGCGCCCAGGCGGCGCCGATCTTGGTCCAGAACTTCTTCTGCCCCTCGCCATCGACGTGGTACACGGCGTGAGAGGGTTTGTTGGATTGTGTCATAGGATGATCTCCCGTTGGTTTTCCGGCCACGCCTTTCGCGGCCGGTCGGGATCTGCAGACGACGGCAGCCTGACGCGCAGAGCGCGGATCAACGTCAACTGGCCACACGGGAGCGCAGCGAAGGAGCGGGCAGACGGATTGACGGGGACAGGCCACGGCGTAGAACCCCGACCTTCACCAGGCCGCTAGGGCGGGACGGATCCACGGGTGTCTACGACACCAGACATTCCCCTCGCCTGCCCTGCCATGTCGGCGGGGGTGTGCTGGACCCTGTCCTAGCTGGGCGTAAGGCGCGGGCCTACATTCCAGCGTTAGCCGGTCCACGGCCGGCGTCCGCTGTCTTCGCCGACAACGAGAAAGCGCGGGGCCGCCTGCCCCGCACCCCGGAGGTATTTCGACAAGGGTTAGGACTGAAACTTACGAGCCAGTGCCAGTGCCGAATGGACTTCGCCGCTGCTGATCCGTGCGAACGCATCACGCAAAAGCGGATTGCGGAGCGCGGCCGTGATCTCAGCCTGCTTTGCGGAGAACTGGTCCATCGTAAGACCGGCCTGCGTCAGTGCCGTCTGAAACCGCTCAAGAGGCTTCTCCTTGCGAAATTGCTCGAGGATCGCTTCGCGGGTCGGCATAAAGCGGCTCATCGGGGTGTTGGGCTGGCGAACAAGTGACGCATGGGCCTCCGCCATCAGACGATCCTCACGCTTGACCCACTTCCGGCGCCAGCGGTTTTTTTCGTTCTTCGGCACATGAGCGACGCGGGGCTTATAGGCCTCATATAGTGCTGCGGCAGCCTCGTCATAAGTTCGGGCTTCATTAGCCGCCAACTTGAGGGCAATCGCCTTCAGCACGCGGTCATCGTTTCGGCCGTCACCTTTGGGTCGTCCGCGTTTTGAGGTCATGGTAAGCTCCTTTCTGCTGTTGCAATGAGCAAACCCTAACCGCTCCCCACACACAGCCCTACCGCGTTTAAATCTGCCACAGCGCGAAATAATCGGAAACCCGGCGTTGTCAGTGCACTCAAGCGAAAGCCCCTCACTTGCCTCTACCGTGAAACGATGATTCACTCTCCGCACGGTACAGGCTGGGGAGCCGATGACCGTCAAGGGTTAGAACGCCATGCCTTCGGGTATGGCGTTCGCCAGCTCAGACAGCCTTAGCGCGCCCCAGAATCGTTTTTGGAGGGGACAAGGTCCCATCCACCGTCAGAGAAAATCTAAACCCTCTATAGAGCCTCGTATTCCCGTTCATGCACGACGCATGCATCATCTTTTATAAAATCACAAATTTAAAAAATGTCAGCGTTAGCGTTTTAGATTCAGTTTTGACAGTTTTAAAAGAAAGAAGTTTTATACTAGTTTTACTCCGAAATTCGGGTGTTAGAACAACGCCTTAGAGGTGAATTTCGGAACGAAGTACGGTTTTGACGGAATGATGTACGGCGGTTGACGGAACGTTGTACGGTTTTGACAGAACGAAGTACGGTTTTCGCGGATCGAAGTACGGCGGTGTTTGACATATCCACAGACGGCTGGGGATAACCCTTCCTGTGAAGGGTCACGGCCATTTTTGTCAAAAAGACGCGGATCGAAGTACGGTGGTTTGACAAAAAAGCCGAAAGCAACCCCTATGGCATTTTTGTCAAAACTGGGCGGATCGAAGTACGGTTTTTGTCAAAGTCAGGCAATGGCCTGCAAATCCATTTCAGCGGCAACCTTCCGGTTACGCTTGGTCATGTGCAGAATGAGGTCGTGGCCGCGATCTTCAAGGCGTAGATCGTAATCTGGCAGCGGTTTTGTCTGGGTCAAGTCAACGATTTCCTCGATCGTTTTCTTGAACTTGCGCATAGGCACTTTGGCGGCACAGCGCTTGCGAAGCTCGCGTAGAGAGTAGAACGCTGTCGTTTCACCCGCCGCCTTACGGGCAAGGCGGTATATGAAACGGGTTATTGGCCGTGACAGCAGAAAATAATCGGGATTGAGCGTAAGGATGGTCGGTTTACCGTCTGGACGCACGACCCCCTCATAGACCCATCCCGGGATCTCGATTTCCACTTGATCGATGCGATCCTGGTTGGTTCGGCTGACGACCTTATACCGGCCGATAAGCGGGAAAGATTCGGTTGCGCGGCGATCTTTGGCATCACTATCACCCTTGAGGTTGGTGATGCGGATCCGTGTCGCCTGGAGGCGGGCAAGTGCGCGTTCTAAATCCTCGTACTGTTTGCCACCAAGTTCGCGGCGGCAGAACTTCAGGATTTCAGCGGCTGCAGGGCGATAGACGTGCGGTGGCAGGTTCGGCTTGAGGCCTTTGGACTCGTCGATGCGGTAACGTCGCGTTGCCTCTGCCAAATGAGAGATCATGTTGATCACAATGTCATAATCGTAGGCGGTCGCCAGTCCGACCTCCGCTCCACCCTCGATCGTGATGATCGAGTCCTTCAGTTCATAGCGGATGACCCCTGACCCGCCGGACTTTGACAGGGAAAACGGGGCGATATCCATCAGGTTGAAGTCGTCCTTGATGGGCGCGTCATGCACCGACGGGACGAAGAACATGAGTTGCGCGTCGTCAGCTGGTGCGGGACGCGATATGGTTGGCCTGCGCTTGGCCGTCGGCAGCTCATGCTTCATCACCATGACGACTTCATCGCTTCGGATGCTGTCGGCGATGCGTTCGAAGCTAGCCCGGAGCGGTCCGCCTAATTCGTTGAGTTTGAGATCGGCCATGGACCGCCGGCTGTAATAGCGGCGGAGACGCGCGAGGGCATCCTTGTCGAGCTCGACCGGTTCCTCGTCACGAGCGGCCATGATTTCCGCCGCCACCTGCTGAAGATACGCGTTCTTGTCGTACAGCGACAATTCGGCGAAAGCTTCGCGGGACTTGAGGTTGAGTTTCTTGGAGGCCATGGGCAACCCTACCCTCCCCGCCGATTCCTGCCAATGCTGTTAGCTTCTTTTACCTGCGTTTTCCGCCCACGCGCGCAGCAAAAACGTCTTGGGGATACCATCGGATAGCTTTTAGTATCTTATGGTACTATATGGTACTACTTAGTATCGGAAAGCTATCCAGTAGCATTTTGGTATCAGTGGATAGCGGATAGCTACCAGCTACCATTGGATAGCTTTTAGGTATCTGTTAGCGTTTCCGGCATAGATTGGATCAAAATGAAAGGATGAACCATGGCCGTGATTTCGTTTGCCAATCCCAAAGGCGGAGCCGGAAAGACAACCTCGGCACTGCTGCTCGCCGGTGAACTGGCCGCCCAAGGGGCTAGCGTAGCCATCATCGATGCAGATCCTGAACGCTGGATCTCGCAATGGGGCAACCTGCCAGGCAAGCCGGCCAACGTCGTCATCATCGGCGACGTGAGCGAAGACACGATCATCGACGTCGTCGATGACGCGTCCTCGGAATATCAGTTCGTGATCATCGATCTCGAAGGAACCGCAAGTCTCATGGTCGCTAACGCGATCGGGATGTCGGACCTGGTCGTAATCCCGACCCAGGGCGCCTCGATGGACGCCAAGGGCGCTTCCAAAACCATCAAGTTGATCCGCAGCCAGGCGAAGCTCGCTAAGCGAGAAATTCCGCATGCGGTGCTGCTGACCCGTGTCAGCGCCGCCGTGACATCACGTTCGCTCAAGAACGTGCGCGAGCAGCTGGACGTCGCCGGCATCGAAGTGTTCGAAAGTTCTATCGTCGAGCGCGCGGCTTATCGCGATCTCCTGGACTTTGGTGGCCTTCTGGGCAACCTCGACCCTAAGCAGGTAAGTAATCTCGAAAAAGCCGTCCAGAACGCCGTGGAATTCACGGCAGAGGTAGTGTCGCGGCTGAAAGCCATGCAGGTGCAGGGGAGGGCGGCATAATGAGTAACCGTCCCAGCCTCGGATTCGACGATGATGACGACCTTCCGGTGCAGCCCGCGCCGTCAAAGGTCATGGATCTGAGTGACTTCCAACCAAAACCCGCCAACCGGCCTGACAAGGCAGAGATTGCACAGGCGGCCGCCAAGACCAACTTCCGCAGCCGGGAACCGAAGGTGCAGGCCGAGCTACCAGCGGCCACTCCGGAGCCTGCCAAGCGTCTGGGCCGGCGCCGTCTCACAGGCCGATCGGTCCAGCTGAACATCAAGGCAAAGCAGGAAACAGTCGATGCGTTTTATGCATTAGCCGATGCTCATGGCTGGGTTTTGGGGGAAGCGTTCGAGAAGGCGGTTAACCTTCTGCAGGAGAAGCACAACCGCTAACTATTTCACGGCGAGCCCTCAGGCCCATCTTCTGCGGGGCTTTGATGACTTAATTATACGCAAGTCTATCCCCAGCTTCTTACCCAGGGGCAGGGCAATGACTTACTGCTCCGTCCAGTCCGAAGGGATGCCCATGCCGCGTGGCAATACGCGCAGGATCTCGACGGCTTGCCCCTTCACCACAAACGCGATCGACGCACTCCGTTCGAACCCTATGACCCGTAAACCGGGATAGATATGCCCACGAACGGTGCCTCGCTCGGGGAAATCCGCCAGCGTCATGCATGCCCGCTCGATACGGTCGATGTAGGCCCCGGCGCGCTCACGTCCGGCTTGTCCGGCGATGGAGTGGTAGATCTGTTCCAGGTCGGCAATCGCGGCGGGCCTGAACTCGACGCTATGCGCCACGCTTGTCGGCTTTCATCTCTTTGGCATGCATCGCCCGCAGGTCCGAAAACACCTTGGCGGCCGGGACGCGAGGCCGGGGATCGTCGATCGCTTCGCGGATCTTCACGCGCATGATCTCGTCCAACGCTTCCTTTTCGCGCTCAAGGGCGCGAAGCGCCGCTCTCACGGCCTCACTGGCGGAATCGTAGTCGCCCGACGCGACGAGCGAATCGAGCACCTGCTGCTGTTTGCCGAGGGTGAGGGTAATGGATTTGCTGGTGCGCATGATGTGACGTCCTTTGCACCCTTATACCACATGACACGACACTGTCGTGCATAATTTCTGACACGCCCGTTGTGTTACTGCCAAACAAGATTGGCATCAAACTCGATCTTGGCGGCTTTCAGTTCGCGAGCAAGCGCTCCCTTCCATCCTTCGGCACTGTCGAGAGGCGTATAGACGACACCAAGTAGGTCCGATGGCATGTCCACATCGCCTTTACGTAGAAGGCACACGCGACCACGGCCAAGCTTGCCGGAGAAGTAGCCCAGCTCGAATATGACATTTTGTCGTGCACGCTCATCTTGTGCTTTACCAGTGGCGACACCACCAACGTCGTCAGGCGTCAACAGCACGACCGCAAAACCCACTTCCGAGGCAAGCTCCTCGAACTTTTCGACGATGGTTCTGCCCTGGTTGGGCTGTTCCTTCAGTACGATTACGTCGAGGTGTAATCTTTCCAAGAATCGAGCGACCCCCTGCAGGGCTGACTCATCGTGTCCATGCACCAAAAAGATTTTCTGAGGTTTGCTCTCTTTTTTGGGTGCGGGTGACCTGCCACTGAACTTTCATCCGGCTGCGAATAGAGCGTCGGCGGTTTTGAATACGCCAAGTGGCGCGGTGGTAGCAACCGGCGGAAACGCGAAGCTTTCATTTTGCGCAGCGTTGGAGCCGGTTGCGGCGATGGACCCGGCATAGTCTGCCGGGGTCTGGTATCCGAGCGATGAGTGCGGCCGGAAATGGTTATAATCGTCGGCCCATTCGGCGATAGCGCTTTGGGCATGATCGAGGCCGAAGAACAGGCTCTCGTTGAGCAACTCGTCCCGCATCCGACCGTTGAAGCTCTCAACATAACCGTTCTGCATCGGCCTTCCCGGAGCGATGTAGTGCCACTCGACCTTATGGTCCTTCGACCAGGCAAGGATCGCATTCGACGTGAGTTCGGTGCCGTTGTCGGATACGATCATGCCGGGTTTGCCACGCCGCTCGATCAGCGCTGTCAGTTCGCGGGCAACACGACGGCCGGAGATCGAGGTGTCCGGGATCGCCGCCAGGCATTCGCGCGTCACGTCATCGACAACATTGAGGACGCGAAAGCGTCTGCCACAGGCAAACTGGTCATGCACGAAATCCAGCGACCAGCGGGCATTGGCCTTCGCCTCCACCAGGATCGGCGCACGTGTGCCGACAGCACGCCGCCTGGCTTTTCGCTTGCGAACGGAAAGCCCTTCCTCGCGATAAAGCCGGTAGATACGATTGACGCCAGACGGCTCTCCCTCCCGCCGAAGCAGGACGAACAGTCGCCGGTAGCCGAAACGCCGTCGCTCATTGGCCAACTCGCGCAGCTTCGCTCTCAATTCAACCTCCGGCGGTCGACAAGACTGATACCGCACCATTTTCCGGTCGGCAGATATGATCTGGCAGGCCCGCCGTTCCGAAAGACCCATGACGGCCTTCAGATGCGTGACAGCTTCACGCTTGGCGACGGGCCCTACCATTTTTTTGCAAGAAGCTCACGAAGGGCGGCGGCATCCAGCATCTGTTCGGCCAGCAGTTTCTTCAGCCGCCCGTTCTCGTCCTCAAGCGCCTTCAGCCGCTTCGCCTCAGAGACCTCCAGGCCGCCGTATTTGGCTTTCCAGTTATAGAAAGTTGCCTCTGAAATCCCGTGCTTCCGGCAAAGGTCCGCCGCCTTCGCGCCAGCTTCCTGCTCCTTCAGCACCGCAATAATCTGCTCTTCCGTAAATCTCTGCTTCTTCATTCGTCCGTCCTTTAATAGGCCGAACTCTAATCCATTCTGGAGGAAATTCGCAGTGGCAGGTCACCCGCTGAAAATAAAATGGAGGTAGTCCAGACTCGTCGCTTCAGAGTACCGGTTATATTCGACCGTGTTGGCTCCGAACACCGAGGACAAAGTCGCCTCGATCGACTTCTCAAGTGCTTGCAGGCGAGGATTTCCGGAAGCAACTAACACACTGACGTCAAACGCGGCGACGTCTGCAATTCTCTTGTTTAAACGGATTATACCTTGGCGCATCTGTTCCGCCGTAAGCTTCGCAGATTGCGGTTGTGGTGTAGAATTGCGGGCCATCTCATTCACTCTGGGTTTGTTAAGTAGTTGAATGTCATAACCGTTGAATCAAAAATTTCAAACGGCATAACCCAGAGATATCTAACTTAAAAGTTGCAATTAGAACCCGGCCAAACGGATATTCTTTATGTTTGAGGACAGAGCGCAATTCGAGGCACTCATGAAAGCGTGGGGTGACCTCAACGCCAATGCCCAATCGATGGCGAAGCATGCGGCAATCGCTCAGGGTTTTTCCGTCGCATTTCTAGTAATGCTTGCCCTGTTAAACACGGTGGGTTTTGGTGCGTTTACGTTGTTTCTATCGTCCACCGTGGGCCAGACAGCCTTACATGAAAACTACGGCAACTGCTTGACAGCCTTAGTCGGGTACATCGTCGGATTTGTGGGCGCCACCGCGACGATGTCGCTTGTATTTCAGTTTAGCTTGGACAAATTTGACCACTACAGGGCTCTGCTTAAGAGCCATCAAGCGATACCGGTTAGGCGGCTAGTCATATCTTCTGGGTTATTTTTGGGAGTAGCCGTTGCCGGCACAGCTGCTGGTGTCGGATTCACTTCAGCACTGCTGCTTTATACGAAATAAAAGCGGCCACGAGGCCGCTTTTTAATGTCCTGAAGCTACAATGAGATAGCTTCCTGCAGCGATTGCGAGAAATAATGCAAAATAAATATAAGCGAGCATTCCGCTTCTTTGCATTACTTTGTCCGCGATTGATTCAAGCGTTCTCAAAGATTTTTCTCCGTAAGCCAGGATGAGTTATCATCCGCCAGTTTCCCGGCTTGGGCGAGAGGTTCGTCAAGTTCTGGTTAACCCTTAAGCAATTCCGCGTTAACGGAGTGACCCCATTTCCATAAAAAACTCTAACCAAACGCACTTGAGAACCGTTTGTTGCTTAGATGTCACATAAGCCCTCAAATAAGAATTCTTTCGACCTCGTCCAAGCTCACATCGTCATTTCTTCGATCATAAAGCTGTGTTGTGCGCGTCGAGGAGTGGTTGGCCATGTTGGCGGCCTTTTCCAACGTTCCGCCATTCTTCAGGTAAGCCGTGATGCCGGTTGCGCGGAAGGTATGGCAGCCGATCAAGGTATCAATGCCCGCTGCTCGCGCACGTTTCTGGATCATGGCATGGGCCGACTGGCGGGGCAGGGGGGTTCCGGACAGTTTCCTGGTGCCCCGACCGATGGTTTGGAACAAGGCTCCACGCGGTACATCTCTCAGGCCAGTGGCATCTAGATAATCGTCCAGGTACGCTTCAAGTGTATGATGACAGGGCATTTCATGGAGCTTACCGCCTTTTTCGTGCAGCCGGACCCACAAGCGGCGGTTCTGGACGTAGACGTCGCGTACTTCCATGTTGACGGCCGCGCTCACCCGGGAAAACGAGTAGGTCATCAGGCCGATCAACGCACGGTCGCGCTTGCCAATCAGCGTATCTGATGGAATAGAATCGAGGAGTTGGCGCGCTTCCTCAGGACTCAGCACGGCTGTCCGGCCTTTGCGAGCAGAGTATGAGGGGCCACGAACGGTATGAGCGGGATTGGTTGGCATGATTTGGCCAATTACCATCCAGTCGAACAGATGACGCACGGCGGCGAGGCGAAGCTTCACAGTCGGAACCGAATGGGTCTGGCCGATCTCCTCGATCCAGCTGGCGACATGTATCGGCATGATTTGGGGCAGGGCGGTGACACTGCGCTTTTCACACCAGGTCAGGAAATCAATGGCAGCTCGTGCGTAGGCTTTGCGAGTGTTGGGGTTGCGGATGCTGGCCGCAAAAAACTCCAAAAATCGGATGCGTGTCCGGTCATCCGTTGACTGGATAAGTTGGGGCAGCTCGATGGCTACCTTTTTGATAGCCTGGAGCTGGTTCATTTCGTCATGACCTTGTTCCAATCGATGCTATGGCCAGCAGCTTGCAACTCCCGAGCGAGGTTGGACTTCCAACCGCCATTCTCATCCATGGCCTCCCATACAACACCGGCGAAGTCACTGGGTACTTCGACATGCCCGCGTTTCAAAGCACATATGTTTTCGCGTCCAAGATGGGCCATGAAATATCCCAGCTCCAACAGTACATTCTGACGAACGCGAGGTTCCGGCGTGCCACCTTTCACGCAGCCTTCATCATCGGGCGTAAGTAGTATCACGGCGAAACTCACGTCGCGATTAGCCTCTATTTTCTCGATGATCGTTCGGCTGCGGTTGGCTTGCTCATGCAGAATTATCGGCTCGAACCCAATCCGTTCCAGGTAACGGGCAACGGACTCGCGGGCTTCGCCGTCATGGCCGTGCACGATAAATACCTTGTTAGATTTCACGGGGGAGGCCTTTCGTATTTGAATGTCGATCGCACTCGTTCTGTCGACCAAAGGGCTAACATCGGATCTCGTATCGAAATCACCCACGCTATTTGCGAAGATTATACCGGTTTCTGACACATCGTTTTTGCTACCAGCTTCATTAGAAAACTTTTTGAACGCCTCGCGCTCTTTATTGCCGATATTGGTTGTGTAGCCTTCGCGGTATATCTCTCCAGCTTTGACAACAATCGCGGATTGAAGCGACATACGGCCGTCAGGCGTGCGCAGCTCTGGATCTTTGAGCGCATATGCGGCCAATGACGTTGCGCGGGCAGCTAGTCCTGACCCTTCTCCCGCATTAGTATCGATGAGATCCCATTCCAAACGCAGGGCGTCAAATCCTGAGTGCCCGTCCGCTTTCAACATATTTGCGGCAGCGATCACCAAACCTCTCGACGGGAACGGGGGAACCTTTTGTATCTCAATCCCGTCTTCCATGCTTCCTCCTATATGACATAATGTCCTTTATGTCATATAGTGGTGCGGTTGCAAAGCATCTTGCGATGCCACTTACCAACTAGTCATGATCCACTGGCGCGATCCGGAATTCCTCCGCGTCAAACCCGTCCTCGGGATCGCGCTCACCGTTCTTGATATCCAACTCGATTTCGGCGAGGAATTCGTCGATCGCTGTTTGCGCCGCCGCCTCGGATTCGAAAGTGTGTGGAAAGCTGATGCCGTCTTCCTCAATGAACCACGTATTGGTCCACCCGTCGCAGAGCGTATATTGCAGAACGACGTAAAGCTGTTTGGTAGCCGCCTCTTCTGAAAGTTTCATTGTCTGATCTCCTTTTTGATTCCGATGTGGTTGCAACATGCAACCTTGCCCATCGGCGAGATCGGGGTGTGCAAACCGCCAAGGAGAATCCGCACGGGTGGTGCGGGCGCACGCCGCTCCAGCGGCGGAGCCTCGGTCGTGCCGATTGTCCTTGCGGAGCGCAGAGGGGCTGGCCCCTAAGACCACTGACTACTTATATGGTGTAATGCCCGGGAGGGCGGCCTTCTTGTGAACGAAAGTCACGCTATGGCGCGCCCTGGTGACGGCCACATAAGTTTTCGCGCGCGACCCGGTAATATGGCTGTCAACGCCAGTGCTTAACCATTTTCCCATGATTAGCGTCGGGAAGATCAATACCCTGTCGAACGTCATGCCCTTCGAAATACCAAAATTCATTGCCTCGAGCCCAAGACAATCGCTGTTTTTGTCGTATCGCAAAACCTGAGGCTGGTATTTGGTAACATAGGCTGGCACATCGGCCACCGAAATCGAAAAGACGCCGTCATGGCCTGTCGCCATCGAATTGAGCGACGTCGTTTTTGGCTCTGAAGGATACAGGGCATCTGCGAAATCAGTAATCGCCTGATTGCAGCGGTGGGTATGGAGCTGATAGTCGAGGGTACACAGCTTCTTCTTCTGCCACTCGCGGAACTTGGCGATGATCTTATAACCGCTGTAGCCGCTGTTCTTGCCGGCGTAGTTGGTTCTAAAGGTGGGTTGGCGGTGATCCCCCACAAGCGTGAGATTGACACCGGCCCGCATCATAGCTTCCAGTAAGTCGAGATCGTATCCGGCCATGTCTTGGATTTCGTCAATGTAGATACGGTCGAAACGCTCGCGTAACCGGGCCAAAACCAGCCCGCCGGAAGCGACGTCGCATTCGCAGGCAAAGCGAGCGATTTTGTCTGAATAGATCAGGTCACCGTTTCCGAAATAGTAGCGGCCCACCTTGTCGGCGGTAGCGTAAGGGTCGGACCGGCCGGCAACCCAGTGAATACCCCGCACCCTCTTCTCATAGAGGAAATTCTGGTAGGGACGTGTCAGCTCCCGGAGAAGGAACGTGAACCACGAAAGCACCTCGATGTGCGCTGCAGGGACACGGTTCTGCTCAGCGATACATTCGCGGATCCCGCGAATGTTATTGTCCGTGTAGGTGAGGATGGCGATCCGTTGGGTCGGATCGGCAAGCGCATCTGTCACAATCTTGGTGGTTTTGCCACCACCTGCCGCGCAAATGACGACTTTACTGGACGGCATCGGCAATGTACTCCGGCGCTTCCCATGTTTCGGCCGTGTCAAAAAACCTCAACGCACACTCGGTCTTGTTTTTCGACATGAAGGCCAGAAGCTCATCCTTCGTCGCATGCGTAGTGCCGAGAATCTTATTCATCTTTTCAAGGCCGTTTTTCTTGAAAAGCTGAGGTTCGAGCGTCTGATACGCTAGATCCGCGTCGTAGCAGATGCTGATGTCGCCCACTCCGTCAAACTTCTCGTACTTCGCCTTTAGCGCGGCGAGATCGCCGTCGTTGTCGGTAATCACAGAAGTTTTTACCTTGAGGAGGGCCGCAATCTCTAGAAAGCGTGGAAAAGCTAGGGAATTGACAGTGATGACATCGACACCATCACCAAGGGGCATCCGCCCGTGTTTCATGAAGTAGGCCCTTTGCACGATCAGCTCGTCCGAGGGGCCCTCGACCAGGATAGCCCTCCGCGAAAGGATCAAACGCAGCGTATCGTGACCAGGCAGTTTCATAAAATAGCTGAATGTCGGCTTGGTCAGGTCTGATAACCGGCCGGCAATGCCATTCCTGAACAGGATGACATTCTCGACGCCTAGCTTGTTCACCACAAAACTGCTGTGAGTGGTGACAATGATCTGCCGGGTTTTATAGGCCTCGGAAATTGTGTCGATCAGGACATTGAGGTTCGTGAACGAGAGGTGGTTTTCTGGCTCCTCAAGTAAGAAGATGTGAGATTTAGCAGCCGAGTTCATTGCCAGGCGGATCTTGACGCTGTTTTGTTCGCCTTTCCCGACCAAAGTGATCGGGATGTCGTTCAGGTGTGGCATGATCCCGGTTTCCCAGTTGCCACGCGCGCTGTTATCGAGCGAAACAGAGATTTCCTTGCCTGAGATCTTGCCCTTGAGTTTCGCGAGGCCGGTGTTGACCTCTCCGACAGTCTCGTCCTTCAGGAACGTGTTTTTCATCTTCCGGTAAGACAGGGAAAGGCCCGCGAGCTGTTTCGGGGTGAGCACGTCCTTGACGATATCGACGACATATCTGTTAGCGGAGGATGTGTTGCGCACGATGCTTGCGTCGATGAAGCTGGACTTTGTGGGGATCGACCGGGCGGTGACGGGGTTTCCGCAAAAGCTGCGCCACTCTATCTTATAATATTCAACCGGCATCGACCGGACTTCGCTCATCTGGTCGGTGTAGACGGCATATTCAGGCGCGTAATCGTTATCGAAAACCAGTTTGAGGCGGACGCCTGGTACGTTCTCACTCAGGGAATTATTGATGCCCTTGAGAGCCGTTAGCGATGGATCGTCCTTGAAATACAGCTCGATGGAAATTTCAGGAGGCAGGAGGGGCTTAGCGGTGGAAAGCGATGCGATGTACTCGGCGACAATTTCCGAATTAAAGAGATACGGATGCAGTTCCGAAATCAAGGGGCGGCCGTTGAGCTGCCCGGTCAGGGCAATATTGATCGCTTCGAGCAAAGTGGACTTGCCGCATTCGTTGTCACCCACGATGATGTTCAAATGCTCGTTCAAATACACCGTCGATTTTTTGAGCGTACGGTAATTCTCGACGATGACCTTTGTAATATGCATTGACGCTCCTAACGCTCTGATTCTAGCGAATCATTCGCTCACTCGCGGTAATGTTGCAAGCTCAATGATTATGCACTTGTGCAGGAACGTTGGGAGAAGCATAGAACTTAAATCCAAGCATTCTAAATTCACTTGAGCAGGTCTTCAGCACCGGTAAGTGCCGGTAAAACGACCGTTCTCCTTACATCAAAAATTACAATCGCACGGCGAGCCTGATGAGCTTGCGCCTTGCAACAGAGTATGCAAGCAATGGCTCAAAAGGGGGACGAACGTGGACGAATACTTTGAAAACTATAAGATATTTATTGACGGCCGATGGTCGCTAGAAGATTTATATCGTTTCCCTCGTGCCTACGAGCAGGTGTATTTCGCTGTTGAAGCAATGTTGCCAGCAGGAGATGAAGATAGCGAAGCCAGGCTACAAAGGGCATTCCGCGCCTATCCGTGGCAAGGCGGATACAGCGCAGTTAATTTCTATAATCAATTGAAGTATGCCACCCCCGCATTTGCTCGGCCGAACGTTGTCTCCATCAAGTACGCGTCGCCCGGCTGGATTGAGCTTTATCTCCAGTTACCACTCGCAATTCAGGTAGCTAGTGCGATTACCTCCGTTGCGACCTCAATTGGCGTTTGCAACAAGGTCTACAATGCTATTTGGACTGACCTTCAGAGGCGTAAGCTGCTCGGGATTGAATACGAAAAGAAGAAAAACGAGCTGACCAGAGACGAGTTGGCCTTAGTGAAAGAAAGCTTTGACCAGCTCTCAGGCCTCGTGGGTATCGCTAACGTGCAGGCGCTCAACGCTCGTACCGACGATCCCCTTATCTCTCTGAAAATCCTTCTTAGTATCTACCGGCGCCTGAGGGACCTGGCGGAGTACCAGCGACGAGGAAAGGCCGACTTCTCACGGATCGAACCACCCTCCCTGGGTGATTTGTTTTAGATCTCACCTCCCGAGAAGCACGACCGGAGGTCGCGTTAGAACTCAGAGGTGATATCATCCGCTAGCGTTTCTAACTTCAAGCAGGTCCCCTGCAACCCTGCCTGACCGGCGAGGTCTGGGGGTAGCAAGGGCAAGGATTTCAGGCGGCGGGCGCACAAGCGTAGCGCGGAGCCTCGGGAACCGCCCCCTTGCCGGCGCGGGGGGCGAAGCCCCTTAGTCTTTTACTTTACCTTTAGCGCTTCACCGCACCGCACCATACGATGCTATTCCACGTTCCGCAGGATCCCTTGGGTGTAGTCCTCTACGTCTTTCTTGTGTTCAGCTGCAGTGTCGAACTTCTCAGCAATCTCAATCGCCTTAAAGGCTTCAAGCAAGCCAGTGAACGTCCCCTCCTTTTCCAGCGCGCCACCTCCGGAATTGTAATTCTTGACGAGGATGTCGCCGATTTTCGCCGCTACGTATTCCTTGGCGAGCCTAAAGATTTCCTGTCGTTCCATGCGAAGCACCCCAGATGAACCCTATCAGGGTTATAGCGGTGGCATGAAACAACGCAAGTTATGCGTTACATGGCAAGCGAATGCTCGCTAAAGCGCAGGTAGGCGTCCAGGAATGGCTCGCCGAAGCGGACCGCGAAAGCGCGCTCGAGCGGAAAGGCGACCACCGGAGCCTTGCCCCGTCGTTCTGGTGTGCGGTTGACCAGGTCGCGGAGCGGAACCCAATAGAAGCGCTCGGGATCGTCCAGGTCAAGACATGCGAAATAGACCGACATATGGAAATGCGCGCTAAACCGCGCCAGCTTTTCGACCTCGTCGAGCGGGAAGAGCAATTGCTCGTCGTAGGCGGTCTTCGCTTTGACATCGAAGGCCATGCTGCCGGCGAACGGAATGCCCACGATGTAGTCCGGCCGCTTCAGGCGGCCACGCAGGAACACCGGCACGTTGAGCCGGGACTGCTCGACATAGAGGTATGGCACACCGGACTGATTGAGCCACGCGCGGAAGGCCGCCTCGGCCTTCTCGCCCTTGGCTTTCAGTTCAGCGGACAAATGAAACATGGCCGAGCCTGCCGCGAGCGTGCCACAGGGGCAAGCCCCGCAAGGCAAAGACACAGCCGGGCTGTGGCGCCGTTACACCTCTCACACCAAAAGGGCGGGTTACTCCCAATCAAGCACGCCCTTGCGGCAAGGCGCGGTCGGTTACAATGGCAAGTGCGACGGGCAGGTCCACAGTGTGGAGCGCCAGACGGGTTTCGAGCCCGCATCTCCCGGGTAGGAAACCGGAGGCTCTGCCATTGAGGGGTCGGTTCCGGTAGGGGGCGAAATGACACTGTAAGGCCAACTGCGATGTCCCAATTGAACCCTCCTGTATTTTGGTGCCGGAAGGCCTTGGTCTGTAAGGATCGATTGTTGTCCAAAACAGAGTATTGTTTAATTGGGCCAGCCGCTCGGCAGCATTGCGCCATGACCGGTCATTGAAAGTCAGAAGGAGATAATACTGCGGTTGTAGAACTGGTTTTCCCGTTCTTAAAAGCAAATACAGGGATGAGCATGATGAACAATGTCGGCGGCCATATTCTCCTTCTATCTGGCCATCCGGGCTCAGGTAAGACAACGACTGCAGAAGCGCTAGCGCACCTACCCGGAGTGCCTAAGGTGCATATCCACTCCGACGACTTCTGGGGCTACATCAAGTACGGTCATATCGACCCCTGGCTTCCGGAGTCCGATCAGCAAAACCGCATTATCATGCAGATCGCTGCCGATGTCTCGGCCCGTTATGCCAACCATGGTTACTTCGTAATACTCGATGGCGTTGTCCGGCCAAGCTGGCTCC
>NZ_VIDW01000054.1:0-27541 GCF_006519665.1 Paenibacillus sp. tmac-D7
GGCCGCCGGCCTCTTTGACCTGCTGCAGCAGTACGCGTACCGCTTCAACCAAGGCGCGCGTCTGCGGAGACAATGCCTTCCCGCCCTGATCTTCCTTCTCAACCGTGCGCGTTAATTGATCCAGCATTTCATGCAGCGGCGGGCCTTGAACAGCTTGTTTTAGAGAAGCTACGGTGTCCGGAGTCAGCGGAAGACCTTTTTGATAAGCGATCACAGCTGTCGGCAACCAGTTTTCCTGCGGAATGTCGGAAGACATCCGGGCCTGCAGCGCCGCAAAAGCCTGGACCGTTTCTTTCGACAATGCAACGCCGGACTGATGCAGCAGCTGAAGAAGCTGCCGGTTTTCGGGCGTGTCGCTCATCCCCATCGATTTCAATACTTCCCCCAGCGAACCGTCGGCTATTTGAACCTGCGAGGTCTGCAGCGGCTTCAACACAATTTGACCGCCCTTCGACTCCGGCTGCACCTGCAGCATGGTCACTTCCCCTTGCTTTAACGGCGCTTCCAATTGCGCGCGTACCTGAACCCCGCTAATATTGATCAAGGCGTCCTGGTCCGAGAACGTCTGCAGAACCATCCCTTTCACGACTTGCCCGGCCTTCAGTTCCAAGGACTTCGGCTCTTGAACCTGAGCGTCGCCGATCAAGCCGCGTAACAACCCGCTAATATTCACCGCTGCCCCTCCTTCGTCTCCCTGACCTGCCATGCCAACCATAACGATACTCTCGTATTTGAATTTCTGCGGAATGAACGGATTTTAAAAAATAACAGAATTTCCCATTACGCAACCTATATCCCGATTCACCTATCATAGCTCGGCCATGATCCTAACCGATAAACGGAAGCGCCTTGCTGCTCATGGAACGACCCATCCGCCTGCGTGCAATCGTTCCGGGCGCGCGCAGCCGCTGCATATGTCTGCTATTTGTTAATGCCTGTCCTAACGACTTCTCCATAACGTTCTGCCAGCTAAACGACAAGCCGGCCTGGGACGCTTCACTTCCTTCGCGCCCCTGCCGGCTTACGGTTCCGGTACTTCTATATATCGGCAGCAGCTGCTTGACATTTCACTAAAACAACACCTGCTGCTCAAATTCGATATTTCTCAAAAACGTTCGTCGGTGCAGCGGCGAAGCGCCATAAGCGGCAATGCGTTCGCGATGCAGCTTGGTTGCGTACCCTTTATGTATGGCGATACCGTATTCGGGAAACTCCAGGTCCCAGGTTTTACACATCCGGTCTCTTGTCACTTTGGCGATGATCGACGCCGCCGCAATAGATTGACTCAACGCATCCCCATGGATGACGGCAAGCTGTTCGCAAGCGACGTCCACATTCTCCGCGTCGACCAACAGCATGTCCGGCTCCGGCTGCAGCTGCTCCACCGCTTTCTTCATAGCCAGCCGCGCCGCCTGCTTGATGTTGATTCGCTCGATCGTCGCCACGTCGACGACGCCGATGCCGATCGCCAGCGCTTGCTGCCGGATTACGTCAAACAGCGCTTCCCGCTTCTTCTCGCTCAGCTTCTTGGAATCGTTCACACCCTCCAGGACAAGCCCTTGCGGCAAAATAACGGCCGCCGCCACCACATCCCCGAACAAGCATCCCCGGCCGACCTCATCGACGCCCGCGATATGCCTTTTCCCTTGTTCCCATAACTTGCGTTCATAGTCCAGCATGACATCCAACCGCACTCTCTCCCTAACTTGTCATGATGTACCATTATAACGCGAACACCGGCTTCTGACCATCCCTGAAACCTGAACTGTACGTACGCTTCTGCAGGCAAACGTCTTGCTCGTATAGGAGCGCGCAGCCTTTCGCAGCATATGGAAAAAGCCCGGCGTTGACTCGAACGCCGGGTTCACTCTTCTATGATTGCGCCGTCGCGCAAGGACTCGGTCTGCTGCGCATGCAGTTTTACGCAAGAAAATCGCCATTCTCGGCGAAGGCTCTCCGTTTGCTTTACCCGTAACGTCATCCCTCTATGCTACTGCGGCTGCTGCTCCTTCAGTTAAGCCTGAACTTCATCCGGCATTTCCAAAGTAATCCGCCCCAGCTTGCCTGCCCGAAGCTCGCGCAGGATGGCCAGAGATGCCTTCTCCAGGTCGACGCGTCCGCCGCTGACAAGCGCTCCGCGTTTCCGGCCGATCGCTTCCATCAAAGCTACAACCGCATCCGTATCGGACGGGTCGGCAGGCACCTCGTTGACGCCGAACCGCTCCCCCACCGCTGCCGGGTAGCGCGAGACCAAATATCGCATCGCGAACAAGGCGATTTCTTCCGGCTGCAAAATTTCTTCTTTGATCGCGCCGGTAGCGGCGAGTCGGAACCCGACTGTCTGATCTTCAAACTTCGGCCATAGAATGCCCGGCGTATCGAGCAGCTCCATCTCCGTACCGACCTTGATCCACTGCTGCCCTTTCGTTACGCCCGGCTTATCCCCCGTCGCCGCCACCTTGCGGCCGGCCATCTTGTTGATCAGCGTCGACTTGCCTACGTTCGGTATGCCGACGATCAGCGCGCGAATCGCGCGCGGATTCATGCCTTTGCGAATCTGCGCCTCGATCTTCGCAGACAGCAGCTGCTTGCTGCGCAGCAAGATCTCACGGGACGGGTTGCCCCCTACGGCGTCGATCGGCAGCGCGGGAAGGCCCTGATCGGCAAAAAATTCAACCCACCTGCGCGTAGCCTCGGGATCGGCCAAATCACTTTTATTTAACAGCACGAGCCGCGGCTTGCTCTGTAAAATCTCATCGATCATCGGATTCCGGCTGGACAGGGGAATGCGCGCATCGAGCAGCTCGATCGCCAGATCGATCAGTTTCAGCTTGTCTTGAATTTGACGCCGCGCCCGCGTCATATGTCCCGGGAACCATTGAATCGTCATGTTATCGTCACCTCGCCTAAGTATACATAAAGCCTGACCCGGTTAATGGATCAGGCTGATTTTATCGAGCGGCCAGTAAATGACATCCGCCCGTCCAATGATATGATCATACGGCACAAAGCCTACGCGGCTGTCCCGGCTGTCCAGGCTGTTCGAACGATTGTCGCCCATCGCGAACAAGCTGTTTTCGGGCACAGTTTGTTCCGCAAAATTGTTCAGTCGGTTATAAGGTACGCCCTTCTTCGCAGCTTCATCCAACGCTTCCTTCAAATAAGCTTCTTCGACCTGCGTGTCGTTGACGTACACTTTGTCGCCCTCTACCCGGACTTTATCGCCCGGTAAGGCGATGACGCGTTTTATGTAGTCTCTGCCGTCGGGAGCGAGGAATACGAGCACTTCGCCGCGTTTCGGCTCACGGAACTTGTACAAAATTTTGTTCACGATCATTTTTTCGCCCGTGTAGAAATTCGGCTCCATAGACGGGCCCTCTACGACGAACGGGGAGCAAATAAGCCAGCGTATGATAATCACAAGAGCTGCCGCCAGCAGCAGCGCCTTCGTCCATTCCCAAGCTTCGTTCTTGACCGAATTCGCTTTTTTCACGGATTGTTCCTGTCCCTGCTCCATCGGCGTTCTACCCCTTTGCATCGTGCTGAAAAAATAGAACAGGGGCTTGCCTGAACAAGCCCCCGGTGTTCTTCTTATCGAATTTCTTGAATTCTTGCTGCTTTACCGCGAAGGCCGCGCAGATAGTAGAGCTTCGCGCGACGGACTTTACCACGGCGAGCCACTTCAATCTTGTCGATCTTCGGAGTATGAATCGGGAACGTTCTTTCAACGCCGACACCGTAAGAAATTTTTCTTACCGTGAACGTTTCGCTGATTCCGCCGCCGCGACGTTTAATTACAACGCCTTCGAACAGCTGAATCCGCTCGCGCGAACCCTCGATAACCTTAACATACACTTTCAACGTGTCGCCAGGACGAAAGTTCGGAATGTCGCTGCGAAGCTGTTCCTTCGTAATCTCTTGAATCAAATTCATGGATGACTCCCTCCTTCCACACAGGTGTTCTTGCCGCTTCTTAAGATGCCTGTCTTTTCATTCGTCACGCGCAGAGGACCACCGTACTCGTGGCAAAATGCCACAACGTCAAATATCATAACATAAACTCGTGCATTATTCAATATGAACTTCCGGATTTCTCCTGCTTTTTTGCCTATGTAATTTCGGTCGGACGAGTCCCTCAATCGGCTTCCGTCCGATCACGTTCCGCTTCGAATTCCGCCAGCCACTTGCGATCCTTCGGGGTAAGGTCGGCAGCTGCCAGCAGATCGGGCCGCTTCTTCCAAGTCCGGTACAACGATTGCTTGCGGCGCCACTCGTCAATATGTCCATGATGCCCGGAAATGAGCACATCCGGCACGCTCCAATTGCGGAATGTGGCAGGCCTGGTGTAGTGCGGATACTCCAGCAAACCGGTGCTGAACGAGTCCGTCACCGCTGACATTTCATTACCCAGGACGCCGGGCAGCAGCCGCACGACACTATCGATCACAACCATGGCCGGCAGCTCGCCGCCAGTCAGGACGTAATCGCCGATCGACAGCTCGTCGGTTACCAGATGCTCGCGAATCCGTTCGTCGTAGCCTTCGTAGTGGCCGCAGATGAAGATCAGATGCTTGTCCGCTGACAGCTCCTCCGCTTTCTTTTGCGTAAAAGGCTCGCCCTGCGGGCACATGAGGATGACTCTCGGCTTCGTTTCGTCTTTCGGCGTTATGTCTTCCACCGCGGCGAAGATCGGATCGGGCTTCAGCACCATGCCGCCTCCACCGCCGTACGGGTAATCGTCAACCGTGTTATGCTTGTTGTTCGCGTAATCCCGAAAGTTGACGGTATGGAGCTCTACAAGCCCTTTCTCTCTCGCCTTGCCGAGAATGCTGGAGGTAAACACGCCTTCGAACATCTCCGGAAACAGCGTCAGCACGTCGATCCTCATAGGTCGAGCAAGCCTTCCATTAATCGGGCTGTCACTTTCTTCCCTTCGACATCCACATCCAAAATGACGTCGTCGATGTAAGGAAGCAGAAGCGGTTTGCCCTTCGGACGTTTCACGACCCACACGTCGTTGGCGCCGGGGGATAAAATCTCGGTAATTTCCCCGAGCGTTTCGCCCTCTTCCGTTACCACCGTACAGCCGACGATCTCATGATAATAAAACTCGCCCTCCGGAAGCTCCGACAAGTATTTTTCCTCGACCTTCAGCAGCCAGCCTTTGTACTTCTCCACCTCGTTGATATTCCCGAATCCCCGGAAGCGGATAATGAACATCGTTTTATGCTCCCGGGCCGACTCGACTGTGACAGGCAAGGTCGCCGATGAATTCGGATCGACGAACACCAGCTTGCTGCCAGGGGCGAAGCGTTCGTCCGCAAAATCGGTTTGCGGCACGATTTTTAATTCGCCGCGAATGCCGTGCGTATTGACGATTTTACCGACCGTATACAGCTTTTCGCTCATCGTAATCTCAGGGCCTCCTTAAACAAGAAAAGGGTTAGGAAGCAGCTCCTAACCCTCATCATTTCCATTATGATACGATTTCAACCGAAACACGTTTCGATTCCTTCACTGCAGCAGAAGTGACCACGGTGCGAAGCGCCTTGGCAATGCGTCCTTGCTTTCCGATCACTTTCCCGACATCGTCGGGGTGAACGGAAAGCTCGAACGTAATATTGCGTTCGTCTTCGACCGTATTCACACGTACGTCATCCGGATGATCGACAAGCCTCTTCGCTATTACGAGAATCAGATCTTTCATCGTACCCTCCGAATCTTACAGATTACTTCTGCAGTTTGGATTCGTGAAACTTGGTCATGATACCTGCTTTGCTGAACAGGCTGCGGACCGTATCGGAAGCTTGAGCACCGTTTTGAAGCCATTTCAGTGCTTTTTCCTCGTCAATATTTACAACAGCGGGTTGAGCCACCGGATTGTAAGTACCGATTTCTTCGATGAAGCGACCGTCACGCGGGGAACGGGAATCCGATACCACCACACGGTAGAAAGGAGCTTTGTGAGCGCCCATACGTTTAAGACGAATGCGAGTTGCCATGTTAAAATTCACCTCCCTGATAAGATAAACGGCGTAAAAGCCGCGCGCCTTTCGGCTATTTAGAACGGGAACTTCATCCCGCGGCCTAACTTCTTGAGGTTTTTCATCTGTTTGGCGCCTTTCGGCCCCATCATACTGGAGAACTGCTTCATCATCTTGCGCATATCGTCGAACTGCTTGATGAACCGGTTCACGTCCTGCACGGAATTGCCGCTGCCAGCAGCCAGTCTCTTGCGTCGGCTTGGACTCAGCAAATCCGGATTTTGCCGCTCTTCCTTCGTCATCGACTTCACAATCGCCGCAATTCGCGCCATTTGCTTGTCGTCCACCTTGACGTCCTTCATGCCCTTGAGCTTCCCTGCCCCCGGCAGCATATCCAGGATCTGATCAAGCGGGCCGAGCTTCTTGACTTGTTCCATCTGATCGAGGAAATCGTCGAAGGTGAATTCCGCCTGCCGCAGCTTGCGTTCCATTTCCTTGGCTTTATCCGCGTCGATGCCGGCCTGGGCCTTCTCAATCAGCGTCAGCATGTCGCCCATGCCGAGAATCCGCGAAGCCATCCGCTCCGGATGGAACGGTTCGAGCGCATCCATCTTCTCGCCCATC
This sequence comes from Paenibacillus sp. tmac-D7, assembly GCF_006519665.1. Lineage (NCBI taxonomy): Bacteria > Bacillati > Bacillota > Bacilli > Caryophanales > Paenibacillaceae > Paenibacillus > Paenibacillus sp. tmac-D7. The sequence continues at coordinate 6,609 of NZ_VIDW01000054.1, forward strand.
GCCGCGAATTTGATCGGGCAGCCGGTGACCGCTTTAACGGACAACGCAGCTCCGCCGCGCGTATCGCCGTCGAGCTTCGTCAACACGACACCGGTCAGCTCCAGCTGTTTGTGGAAGCTTTCGGCTACGTTAACCGCATCTTGTCCGGTCATCGCGTCCACGACCAGAAGAATCTCGTCCGGACTAACCGCCTGGGCGATTTGCTTCAGCTCGTCCATCAAGTTCTCGTCGATATGTAAGCGGCCCGCGGTATCGATGATCAAATAATCGTTATGATTGTCTTTCGCATGCTGCAGCGCTTGCCTCGCGATGTCTACCGGGCTCACCTTGTCGCCCAGCGCGAATACCGGAATTTTCAGCTGCTCGCCGAGCACCTGGAGCTGCTTAATCGCAGCCGGCCGGTAAATGTCCGCCGCCGCAAGCAGTGGACGGTGGTTTTGCTGCTGAAGCATCTTCGCCAGCTTCCCCGTCGTCGTCGTCTTACCCGCACCTTGCAAACCGGCCATCATGATCACGGTCGGCGGCTTGTTGGCGCGAGCCAGCTTGCTTTGCGTCCCGCCCATCAGCGCGGTCAGCTCTTTGTTCACGATATCGACGACGACCATGCCCGGCGTAAAGCTTTGCAGCACTTCTTGGCCGATCGCCCGTTCTCTCACTTTGGCGACGAAATCTTTCACGACTTTAAAGTTGACGTCGGCTTCCAGCAGCGCGAGACGAACCTCGCGAAGCGCTTCGTTGACATCGTCTTCGGTCAGCTTTCCTTTGCCTCTCAGCTTGCTGAAGACGCTTTGCAGCCGGTTGGATAATCCTTCGAATGCCATCCGTCGTCACCACCTTTAAGGAGGAATATCCCCCGCGTTTAGTCGAGTGTTTGCAGCCGATCCGCCAGCTCAAGCAGCTGACGCTTCTCATCGTCGGGCAGCGCGTCCGCTAGAGCGGTCATTCGCTCCAATAGCCGTCCGCGCTCCTCATGCTTGACGAGCAGATTCAGCTTCGATTCGTACTCTTCAAGCACGGATTCGGCACGCTTTATATGTTCGTAGACCGCTTGGCGGCTAATATTGAACTCCGTTGCGATTTCCCCGAGCGAATAATCGTCGTGAAAATAATGCTTCATAAACACTTGCTGCTTCTCGGTCAGCAGACGTTCATAAAAATCGAACAGCAGGTTGATCCGATTGGTTTTCTGGAGGACGCTCTCTTCCGACATCCGCGCCTCACCTCCGTTAAGGTAAAACACTTTACAGCAGACAACATCACTTATCATACTGAAACGATCAACAGATGTCAAGCTTTTCTCCTTGTCAGGCTATAAGCGGAAGATGCGCGCCGCACGCCTTGCCCCTGCAGGACACTCAGTCAACTGTTGGATGGCTCCTCAGGCTGATGCCGGGCTCGCGCCGACTGCTCTCCAATTGCAACCAGACTGTTCTCTGCTTTCGGATTGCTCTCCGCCAGCGCCCAAGATATACACACGGACAGGCCCCGGCCCATCCACGGTTTGGTCTCGGCAGCAGGCTTCCGCCTGTTCACTGCTAACTTTGGGACGTCTCTTCCTTCTCCGCTTCCACCCATTTGTTAAACAACGCGTGTACGAACTGATCGGAGTCGAACGGCTGCAGATCGTCCATCTTCTCGCCGAGGCCGACGAATTTCACCGGCAGCTTCAGCTCTTGACGAATCGCCACGACGATACCGCCCTTGGCCGTCCCGTCCAGCTTCGTCAGGACGAGACCGGTTAGCCCGGACTTCTCGTCGAACAGCTTCGCTTGCATCAGCGCGTTCTGACCGGTCGTCGCGTCGAGCACAAGCAGCACTTCGTGCGGCGCATCCGGCACCTCCCGGCGGATGATGCGGAATATTTTATTCAGCTCTTCCATCAGATTCACTTTGTTCTGAAGCCGTCCCGCCGTATCGCACAGCAGCACGTCGACGCCTCGCGACTTGGCCGCTTGCAGCGCATCGAACATGACCGCCGCCGGATCGGACCCGGCCTGCTGCTTGATGACGTCGACGCCGACGCGCCTCCCCCATTCTTCAAGCTGCTCGATCGCACCGGCACGGAACGTGTCGCCCGCGGCAAGCAGAACGTTCTTGCCTTCCGACTTGAGCATATGCGCCATCTTGCCGATCGTCGTCGTCTTGCCGACACCGTTGACGCCGACAAACAGAATGACCGTCAGCCCGCTGGCAGCCATGTTCAATGCGGCGTGCTCTTCCCCCTTCAGCAGGGCGATGATCTTCTCCGACAAAATCGGCTGCAGCTCGCTCGGGCTCTCAATTTTGCGTTTACGCACCTCGGCGCGCAGCTCCTCGATCAGCTTCAGCACCGTATTTACGCCAACGTCCGCCCCGATCAGAATCTCTTCAAGCTCCTCGTAAAACTCCTCGTCGATTTTTTTCCGGCGCGTGAACAAATCCTCGACCCGTTCGACGAACACATCCCGCGTCTTGGCAAGCCCTTCTTTAAACTTGCTCGTCACCGCCTCGGCTTTGGACGAAATGCTTTCCTTCAATCGTTTAAAAAAACTCACGAAACCATCCACCTTTTATGTAAAATAAGCGAATCTTCTTCGGTTATCGGCGTAAATTAAGATACCACAGTTCCGCTATTTCCGCCAAACGTGCCGAAGGAAGCTACCAGGCCGGGAGCCGCACCCGGGAAGGGCGAGCCTGCTAGCCCGGATCAGCCGGCCTCCATAATCGCTTCGTCTTCCTCCAGCCGGACGGACACGAGCTTGGACACGCCGCCTTCCTCCATCGTCACGCCGTACAACACATCGGCTTCCTCCATCGTGCCTTTGCGGTGCGTCACCACGATAAACTGCGTTTGCTGCGAAAACTCGCGCAAATATTCGGCGAAACGAGTGACGTTCGCTTCGTCCAGCGCCGCCTCCACCTCATCGAGCACGCAGAACGGCACCGGCTTGACGCGGATGATCGAGAACAGCAGCGCGATCGCAGTCAGCGCACGCTCGCCGCCGGACAGCAACTGCAGGTTTTGCAGCTTTTTGCCGGGAGGCTGAGCGACGATTTCGATGCCCGTATCGAGCAGGTTATCCGGCTCGGACAAGATCAGATCCGCGCGGCCGCCGCCGAACAGCTTCGCGAACACGACGACGAAGTGAGAGCGGATCGCGTCGAACGTTGTGCGGAATCGCTTCGCCATTTCTTCGTCCATCTCGCGGATGACCGCATACAGCGCCGTCTTGGCCTCAACCAAGTCGTTCTTCTGCTCCGACAAAAACTGGAACCGTTCATTGACGCGCTGATACTCCTCGATCGCCCCCAAGTTGACATCGCCTAAAATCGAAATTTCGCGTTTCAGGTCGCGCACCTTGTTTTGCGTACCGAGCACGTCCTCCGGCACCGGAAACCGCTCCTTCGCCAGCTCGTAGCTCAATTCGTAGTCCTCGGACAGCTTCTTCAACAAGTTCTCGAGCTCGACATCCAACCGGTTCACCCGAACCTCGGTTTGCCTCAGCTGCTCCTCGACCGCACGCAGCTCGTTGCGCTGCTCCTTCGTCTTGTTCTCCTCCGCTTCCAGCTTGGCCACGCCGCTTGCCCGTTCGGCCCGTTTCATGTCCAGCTGTTCGGCGACCTCTTGCTTCTTCAGCTTTAATTCGTTCAGCTGCTCAATCTGTCGAATCGTCGCCTGATCATGATTGTCCATGTCCGCTTCCAGCTGCCGTAGCGCAGAACGGCATGCTTCCAGCTCGGTCCGGATCGACTCCAGCTCCGCCGACATCCGGCGTTCCTGCTCTTGGAGCGATTGCTTCTCCTGCATTTGGGAGGCGACCTTCACTTTCAGATCGGTCAGCTGCGACTGCAGCTCTTCCTTGGCGAACTCGCTTGCCTTCCGGCGAACTTCCGCATCCCGGATCGCTTGCTGCAGATCGGCCTCCTCCTTCGCAAGACGCTCCAATGCTTCCAGGGCGGCAGCGCGTTTGCGCTCCAGCTCCGTGCGTTCCGCCGAGAGCGACTCATCGTCGGCCCCGTACAGCTCCAGCTGCTCGGCCGCCTGCTTCGCTTCGCTGTCAAGCGGCGCAAGCGATGCGCGAATTTGCTGCTCCTCGATGCGCCGGGTTTCCCCAAGAGCGCGAAGCTCGTCCAGCTCTTTGTTCGCATCGGCGACTTCCTGCCGCATCGCTTCCGATTTCGCACGCAGCTCGCGCAGCTGCGACTGGGAGACGGCGATTTCTTTATCCATCTCCTCGATTTGCCGCTTACGGCTGAGCAAGCTGGTCGTTTTCTTCTGCTGGCTTCCCCCGGTCATCGAACCGCCGGGGTTGACGACGTCCCCCTCCAGCGTAACGACGCGGTAACGGTATTGAACGCGCGCCGCAATGCGGTTCGCCACCTCAAGCGTCTGGGCGACGATCACATTGCCGAGCAAGCTGCCGACGATATGCCGGTACGTCTCCTCAAACTGCACGAGATCGACCGCTATGCCGACGAAGCCGTCCATGCCTTGAATGGCGCGCTGTTCGCTGTCCGGAATGGAACGCCCGCGGATGACATCAAGCGGCAGGAACGTGGCGCGTCCGAGCTGACGGCGCTTCAGGAAGGCGATCGCTTCGCGGCCTTCCGCCTCGCTCTCGACGACGACATGCTGCAGCGCCCCGCCGAGTGCGGTCTCCATCGCCACTTCCACCTGGGCAGGCACTTTCACAAGCTCGGCCACGGCGCCGCGTATCCCGCGAAGATCGCCGCGGCTTTTGGCCTTCAGCACTTCCTTAACCCCGTGCATGAAGCCGTCGTAATCGCTGGCCATTTCGTTCATCGTGTCCCGCCGTGAAATAAGCGCATCCAGCTTTTGCTCCCACTTGCGCACCGTCGCCTGCGTTTCGTCCGAAAGCGTCTGCTTCGCGCGCAGACCTTGGTTCACCTGCAAATAACGGTTACGTACCTCCTCGATGCCGGCGACCGCTTGCGCGAGCCGGAGCTCCAGCTCAGCTTTACGCGCCGCAATGCCGTCCTGCTGCTCCCGCCATTTGCGGTGCTCGTCGCCGAGCCGGCCCATGCGCCGTGACAGCGCCTCCAGCTGCTGCTCCGCATAACGCGCTTCGTTGCGTGCATTCGCCGTTTGGTTCAACAGCTCGAGCAGCTCGGTCTTCAAGCGGTCTTCTTCGGCGCTGCTGATGCCGCCGGCTACGCCGAGCAGCCGGTCCTCCTCGGCCCGCAGCATCCCTTGCGTTTCGGCGAGCCTGCCTGCGACCGCCTGCAGCTTCCCGCGCAGCTCCCCAAGCTCAGCCTGCTTGTCCGCCAAGCGGCCTTCCTGCTGCCTCGCCGTAATTTCCAGTTGCGCGCGATTCGAAGCGTAGTTCTTCTTCCGCTCCTTCAGCACTTCGCCCTGGCCTTCGCATTTCTCGAACTCCTCACTGATTTGCAGCAAGCTCGCCTGCAGCCCTTCGACGACTTCTTCCAAGCGCCGCAGCTCCCAGCGGTCGGTCTCAAGCTGCGCATCGTGCGCGCTGACGAAACCAGCAAGCTCCAGCTGAGACTGCTTCAACGTCTCCAGCTTCGTGTTCGTATCCGCCCACGTCTCGTAAATCTGCTCGATTTGGTACACGTACATGGCGATTTCGCTCGACTTCAGCTCTTCCTTCAATTCCTTGAAGCGAATCGCCTTCTCGGATTGCGTGCGAAGCGGATCCAGCTGATCCTCGAGCTCCGACACCAAATCATGAATCCGAAGCAGGTTTTGCTCGGTTTCCTGCAGCTTTTTCTCCGTTTCCTTCTTCCGCGATTTATATTTGACGATCCCCGAAGCTTCTTCGAAAATACCCCGGCGGTCCTCCGATTTCGTACTTAAAATTTCCTCGATCCGGCCCTGCCCGATAATCGAGTACGCTTCCTTTCCAATCCCGGTATCCATGAACAGCTCGGTGATGTCCTTCAAACGGCACGGCTGTTTATTAATTAAATATTCGCTTTCCCCGCTCCGGTGCACCCGCCGGGTCACGGTCACTTCGTTAAAATCAAGCGGCAGCGATTGACTGGCATTATCCAGCGTCAGCGACACCTCGCCGTAATTGACCGCTTTACGCGCATCGCTTCCGGCAAAAATGACATCCTGCATATTGCCCCCGCGCAGCGATCTCGCACTTTGCTCCCCGAGCACCCAGCGGATGCCGTCGGAGATGTTGCTCTTGCCGCTTCCGTTCGGGCCGACGACCGCCGTAATGCCTTGCACGAACTCCAGTTCGGTGCGGTCGGCGAATGATTTGAAACCCGAAAGCTCAATACGCTTTAAAAACAAATTGGCTCACCTCTTACGGCTATTGTAACACATCCTCAGCGCTTCGTAGATCCCCCGATCCCGGTCGGGCCGCAAAAAAGAAACGGCGACCACCGGCCGCCGCTCCTCCTTGCTTTACGATTGCACCGTTCTTACCTTCAAAGCTTCAAGCGCCCCGGCAGCCGCATGCTGCTCCGCTTCTTTCTTGGAGCGCCCCGCCCCTTGCCCGAGCATCCGATCGTGCAGAAACACTTCGGCGATAAACACCCGCTCGTGCGCCGGTCCGCGTTCGTCCACGATTCTGTACTCAAGCGGACCGAGATTGTGCTGCTGCGTATGCTCCTGCAGCAAGGTTTTGTAATCGGCCGTCAATAACCGACCCTGCTCCGGCAGGTAAGGAAACATATGCCGCTGCAAAAACATGCGCACCACCTCGAGTCCCTGGTCCAGATACAGCGCCCCGATGAACGATTCGAACACGTCCGCCAAAAGCGCAGGCCGGGTGCGTCCCCCAGTCAGCTCTTCGCCTTTGCCTAGCAGCACATAAGAACCGAATTGGAGCTGCTCGGCAAAACCGACGAGCGAAGGTTCGCAAACGATTGAAGCTCTCAGCTTCGTCAATTCTCCTTCTGTCCGGTCCGGGTATTTCTCATATAAATATTCGGATACCGTAAGTTCCAACACCGCGTCTCCCAAAAATTCAATGCGCTCATTGTCCTTATGATGACCCATGCGGTGCTCGTTCACGTAGGACGAATGCGTAAACGCCTGCCTTAGCAGGTCCGGATTCCCAAACGGGATGGACAGCTCCGATTGCAACTGTTTTAAATTACGATGCATGTCGTATCACCTTCGTATAGGCTATTGGTTATGAGGCTGGGCGCCTAATGCGTAACTTCCGCCAAGCTCGCCCAGCCCCATTAAACATCGTGCAGGATCAAATTCTGGTGAGGCAAGTTACGCCTCGTATTTTTTCAAAATGATGGTGGCGTTGTGGCCGCCGAAGCCGAACGAGTTGGACATCACGATGCCGAGATCCGCCGGACGCGCCGTGTTCGGCACGTAATCCAGATCGCATTCCGGATCTTGATTGTCGAGGTTGATCGTCGGTGGAATAATGCTGTTCTTCAACGCGAGCGCGCAGATCAGCGCTTCGACACCGCCGGCCGCCCCAAGCAGATGACCCGTCATCGATTTGGTCGAGCTGACCGCCAGCTTGTAGGCATGGTCGCCGAACGCTTTCTTGATCGCGGTCGTTTCAGACCTGTCCCCGACCGGGGTCGACGTGCCGTGCGCATTGATGTAATCGATCGCTTCAAATGGAATACCGGCGTCCTTGACCGCTTTCACCATGCAGCGGGCCGCGCCGTCCGGATCAGGATCGGTCATATGGTACGCATCGCCGCTCATCCCGTATCCGATCACTTCGCCGTAAATACGGGCGCCGCGCTTCTGCGCATGCTCCAGCGACTCCAGAATCAAAATCCCGGCCCCTTCCCCCATCACGAAGCCGTCGCGGCCTGTATCGAACGGCCGGCTCGCCTTCTCCGGCTCGTCGTTGCGGGTAGACATGGCGCGCAGCGCACAGAAGCCGGCCACGCCCGTCGGACTGATCGTCGCTTCCGCACCGCCGCAAATCATCACATCGGCATCGCCGTGCTGGATCGTTTTGTAGGCGTCGCCGATCGAGTGCGTTCCCGTTGCGCAAGCCGTAACCGCCGTGCTGTTCGGGCCTTTTGCGCCGGTGATCATCGAAATTTGGCCCGATGCCATGTTCGCGATCATCATCGGAATGAAGAACGGACTGACGCGTTTCGGTCCTTTTTCAAGCAAAATCTTGTGCTGCTCTTCCCATGTCGACAAACCGCCGATTCCCGAGCCGACATACACCCCGACGCGTTCGGGATCGGTTTGCTCGCGAACGTCGAGCTGCGCGTCCTTCAACGCATTCAGCGTCGCCGCAACGGCGAACTGAACGAAACGGTCCATGCGGCGCGCTTCTTTCTTATCCACATATTCTTCAACAACGAAGTCTTTAATTTCTGCAGCAATCCGTGTAGGGTACTCGCTTACATCGAACGATTCGATGGTGCTGACCCCGGATTTCCCCGCAAGCAAGTTCGACCAGAACGTTTCCACTTCGCGGCCGAGCGCGGACATAACACCAAGACCGGTTATCACGACTCTTTGCTTCACTATAAACCCACCTCTATGAATATGGTTGCACCGAGACCGGCATCGTCCGATTCTCGTTTTCACCAGAATTAGTAGCCAATTACGTCAAACAGGAGAGCGCTTATATACCGGGCTTCGCTCCTCGTTAGGCGGAGATGGAGATAAGTCCCGTCGCTTAACAGTAACGGGACTTATACGTCTTACGTATGAGATTTTATGTACTCAACTACTTGACCTACAGTAGTGATTTTCTCTGCGTCTTCGTCAGAGATTTCCATATCAAACTCATCTTCCAATTCCATAACCAACTCCACTACATCGAGAGAATCGGCACCTAAATCATCTTTAAACGATGCTTCCAAGGTCACTTCCGCCTCATCAACGCCAAGACGGTCAACGACGATTCGCTTTACGCGATCTATTACGTCGGACATCCGGTTCACCTCCTCTTTGGTATTATACTTAACTTATGGACAAATTGCCATAGCCAGCCCCAATCGCAGTTAAAAAAACACGAGGACTTCCGTTTTCGACGCATATCGCCCGAAATCGGGCGTTTACGACCGAATACCTTTGCTCATTGTTGCCGTGGCGTCCGTTACATATACATGCCGCCGTCGACGTGTATCGTTTGGCCGGTCATGTAAGACGCATCGTCGGACGCCAGGAACCGCACCGCTTTCGCGATATCTTCCGGCTTCCCGAGACGGGCGAGCGGAATTTGCTGAAGCAAGCCGGAGCGCAGTTCTTCGGACAGCTTGTCGGTCATGTCGGTCTCGATAAAGCCCGGAGCAACACAGTTGACCGTTATGCCGCGGGAGGACAACTCCTTCGCAGTCGCCTTCGTCATCCCGATGACGCCGGCTTTGGCCGCCACGTAATTCGCCTGTCCCGCGTTGCCGAGCGCGCCGACGACCGACGAAATGTTGATGATGCGGCCGGAACGCTGTTTCATCATCGGACGCGTCGCCGCTTTCACACAATTAAACACGCCTTTAAGGTTCGTTTCGATCACTTGGTCGAACTCTTCCTCTTTCATGCGCATGATCAAATTGTCGCGCGTAATGCCGGCGTTGTTGACCAGAATGTCGATGCGGCCGAACGTCTCCAGCACTTGCTTGAACATCTCGTCCACTTCCTGCGAAGAACCGACATTCGCCCGCACCTTGAACGAACGGCGTCCGAGAGCCTCGATCAGCGCGACCGTCTCCGCCGCCGCCGCTTCGCTGCCCGCATAATTGACGACGACATCGGCGCCCGCTTCGGCAAGCGTAACCGCGATGGCGCGGCCGATCCCGCGCGATGCGCCCGTCACGAGCGCCACTTTTCCCGTAAGCATACGTTATCCCTCCCAGATTCGCGGAACTCCGATCCTAAGCACCCCCAACCCCTGGGGTCACACGGATTCGATTTGAAATTTCTCGAGCGCTTCCAAGCTGTTAATCGAATGCACCGTAACGCTGCGGTCGATTTTTTTGATCAGACCCGCCAGCACGCTGCCGCTGCCGAATTCGACGAACGTATCCACGCCTTCGGCGATCAACCAGACTACGCTGTCTTCCCACAGGACGGAGTTGTATACTTGCTCCACGAGCAGGCTGCGGATTTCCGCCGGATCCTGTACCGGCCGGGCGTTGACGTTAGCGACAACGGGAATTGCAGCGCGCGCCATCTCGATGCCGGACAACACCCCGGCCAGCTTCGCCGAAGCCGGACGCATCATGGAAGAGTGGAACGGACCGCTTACTTCAAGCGGAATAACCCGTTTGGCGCCCGCCTCTTTGCCCCGCTCGCCGACGGCCTGAACGCCCGCCACACTGCCGGATACGACAATTTGGCCGGGGCAGTTCAAGTTCGCCAGTTCAACGATGCCAGCTTCGCCGCTGATTGACGCGCACAGCGACTTCAGCGCTTCGCGGTCCGCGCCGAGAACGGCCGCCATGGCCCCTTGTCCGCTCGGCACGGCGGCTTCCATGAACTCCCCGCGCGCCCGCACGGTGCGCACCGCATCGGCGAAGCTCATAACGCCCGCCGCCACCAGCGCCGAGTATTCGCCCAGACTGTGGCCGGCGACATAATCCGGCTTCAAGCCGTAGCGCGCCTGGAAGCGTTCCAGGTAAGCGATACTCGTCGTCAAGAGCGCCGGCTGCGTGTTGTACGTCGCCTTCAGCTCGGCCTCCGGTCCTTCCAGGATAATGCGGCTTAACGCCATACCAAGCGCTTCATCCGCAGCCTCATATACGCGTTTCGCCTCCGGGTCGGCTTCGACGATGTCTTTGCCCATGCCGACCGCCTGCGCCCCTTGTCCCGGAAACACAAATGCCAATTTCCCCATCAGAAAGCCTCCTTCAACGATTGACCCCTTACGATCGCGTTGTTACCAAATCAGCACGGATGCGCCCCAAGTCAAACCGCCGCCGAACCCGACAAGCACGACGCAGTCGCCTTCCCGGACCCGTCCCGCTTCCACGGCTTCCGCCAAAGCCACCGGGATCGAGGCTGCTGACATGTTGCCGTATTTATCCAAGTTGATCATGCACTTGTCTTCGCTGAGCTCCAGACGCTGCAGCGACGATTGAATAATCCGGATGTTCGCTTGATGCGGAACGAGCAGATCGATGTCGCTCTTCTCCAGACCCGCTTTGCGAAGCGCTTCTTCCGCCGCACCACCCATAATGCGAACGGCGAATTTGAACACTTCCGCTCCGGCCATATAGATGAAATGATCTTTGCCTTGAAGCGTCTCCGGCGTTGCCGGACAGCGTGAGCCCCCGGCGGCTACCCTCAGCAGCGGACCGCCGGTGCCGTCGGCGCCCAGCTCGAACGATTTGAAACCGCGTCCTTCCGGCACTTGGCCGAGCACGACCGCGCCTGCCCCGTCCCCGAACAAAATGCAGGTGTTGCGGTCCGTGTAATCCGTAATCCTGGACAAGCATTCCGCTCCCACGACAAGCACATTCTTGTACACGCCGGTCGCTATAAAGTTCGAGCCGGTCGCGAGACCGTATATAAAACCGGAGCAGGCCGCGGACAGGTCGAACGCAGCCGCCTTCTTGGCGCCCAGCTTCTCCTGCAAAATGCAGGAGGTGGACGGAAAAGACATGTCCGGCGTCACCGTCGCCACGATAATCAAGTCGAGATTCTCGGCGCTCACGCCCGCATTGCGCAGGGCGATGAGCGCCGCCTCGTACGCCAAATCCGACGTTGCTTGCTCACTCGACGCGAGCCGGCGTTCGCGGATGCCCGTCCGGGAGACGATCCATTCATCGTTCGTTTCCACCATTTGTTCCAGCTCCTGATTGGTTAACACCCGTTCAGGCACATATTTACCCGTACCGATGATGCCGACAGGCAATAAACTCATCTTAGGTCACTCGCTTCCGTTACTGATTTCCACCCGTATACTGCTGACCAGTTCGTTCGAAACCGCAATGCGCGCTTGGCGCACGGCATTCTTGATGGCGAGCGCGTTGGAAGAGCCGTGGCTTTTCAGCACGAGCCCGTCCACGCCGAGCAGAGGCGCCGCCCCGTGCTCGTTGTAGTCCATCTTTTTCCGGAACTGCCCGATTCCCTTCTTCACGACAGCTGCGGCCAATTTCGTATACCACGTGCGCGTGAATTCCGTTTTGAGCACGGAAAAAATGACCGAAGCCGCTCCTTCCAGCGATTTCAGCATAATGTTGCCGGCGAAGCCGTCGCAGACGATCACGTCGCATGGCTTCTTCAAGATGTCGCGCGACTCGATGTTGCCGACGAATCGAACCGGCGCCTGTTCCAGCAGCGGGTACGCCGCTTTCGTAAGTTCATTGCCTTTCATCGCTTCGGTACCGACGTTAAGCAAGCCTACACGCGGCTCCTTCAGGCCATGTACCTTGCTGCGATAGATGCTGCCCATAATCGCATATTGCACAAGCTGTTCGGGCGTCGCGTCCATATTCGCGCCCAAGTCCAGCGCAAGCACCCCTTCGCCGTCCAGCGACGGCAGCATCGGAGCGAGCGCCGGACGCTCAATCCCTTTAATCCGGCCGACCACGAGCAGCCCCGTCGTCATCAGCGCGCCGGTATTGCCGGCCGAGATCATCGCGTCGACCTCGCGGTCTTTTACCATACGCCCGGCGATTACCATCGAAGCGTCCTTCTTGCGCCGGACGGCTTTCACCGGTTCGTCTTCGGCTTCGATGATTTCCGAGGCATGACGGACCTCCACATTCGCCGGCTTCCTGCCTTGAAGCAGCGGTTCGATTCGGGCGCTGTCTCCCACGAGCACGACGGTCGTATCGGACCATTCCGCAGCCGCCAGCAGCGCGCCTTCCACTTGCGCCGCAGGGGCGTGGTCCCCGCCCATCGCGTCAATCGCTATCCGCATGCAGTTCTCCTCCTTCGGAGCGGTCTTTGCTCGCGTGATAAATAATAAAATTGCCTTGGAACACCACTTCGTCGCCAACGTAAGTAAACACTTCCACCTTAGCTTTGCCTTTGGAGATGGAACGTACATATGCTTTGGCAATACATTTTTCGGAAAGGCGAACCGGACGGACGAACCTGATGTCCGCGGCCGCCGTCAATGCGACCTGATCGTTAATGAGCGCCACGGCAAGCGAATTGGCTTGCGAGAAGATGTGGTGGCCCCGCGCGATTTTCGTTCGCGAGAACACATGCTCCTCTTTAATTTCAAACATCGATATCCCGCTCTTGTCGAGCTGCAAGTCGATGACGTCCCCGATCACCTCGTGAAGCGGCAGCGAACGCACTTGGTCGTAAGACTGCTCGGCCATCAGCTTCATCCGCTCGCGCAGCTCCGGAATCCCGAGCTCGAGCCGATCCAGACGAATCGTCTGAATGCTGACCTGAAACAGCCGAGTCAACTCCTCGTCGGTGATGAAAGGATTTTGTTCAATAGCTTTCGCCAGTTGCTGCTGGCGTTGTCTTTTGGGAAGGCGTTCGATCGCGAGCACCACCTTATGATCCAATCTACGTATATCCTATGATTTACACTATATCTTATGACCAAGTCATAAAGAAAAGTATACTGGATTCGGCAAGAAAAGGGAAGCGAGGACAGGCAAAAAAAATAGCACCCAACCTTGGCGGCGGATACTATCTCTTTGTGTGTGTATGAAATTACTGGTTGATGATCTCTCTGTTCTTATACGTGCCGCAAGATTTGCAAACGCGGTGAGCCAACTTCAATTCGCCGCAATTGTCACATTTCACCATACCCGGTACTTCCAATTTAAAGTGAGTCCGACGCTTGTCACGGCGTGTTTTGGACGTTCTCCTTTGAGGTACTGCCATATTTCCCACCTCCTTCAACGAATTCACGCGTTCGGCGCCCCGGAGCTACTCGTTCTTGAAAAAGTCCGCCAGCCCGGCCAATCGCGGATCAACCTTCTCCTGCTTGCAGCCGCATTCGCGTTCGTTGCGATCCGTACCGCAAACGGGACACAAGCCCTTGCAATCTTCTTTACATAACGGAATGAACGGAAGCGACAGCATGACTGCTTCCGCCAAATAAGGCTTCAGTTCAATGCGATCTCCGGTTACGTAGAGAACGTCGTCGTCGTCGTCTTCCTCGTCCTCGTCGCTCTCTTCATCGATCGCCTTCTCTTCACCCTTCACGAACGTTTCATGAAAAGGGACCGTCACATGCTGCGCCACCGGAGCCAAGCATCTCGAGCACGATTGCTCGACGTCGATCTCGAGTTCTCCGTCAACTTCAGCCGCGCCTTCGACATCACGCGCTTCGAGCCGAACCTGAAGCGGTCCGTATCCGAGCAAGCTTCCCGTCTTGGGCAGGTTGTCGGTGAGATCCTCTTGACCTTCCAGCCGGATCGAGCCTTTGGTCGCCAATTCCTTCAGTTGTATAAACATGGGCATCACTCCAAACAAACAAAGATTATTATATCGACTCGCTTCACCTTTTGTCAACATTTTCAGTTCATGCTATCATGTAAAATCATAGAACGATAGACAGCAGGAGTCAAATATCCGGGGGAATCGCCGCCATGCGTACAGTAGGTCTTATCGTCGAATATAATCCGCTGCATAATGGTCACTACTATCATTACCAACAATCGAAAAAGGAAACGGGCGCAGACGCCGCCGTCTGCGTCATGAGCGGCCACTTCCTGCAGCGCGGGGAGCCCGCGATTGTCCACAAGTGGGCTCGCGCGGAGATGGCGCTCGCCATGGGCGCCGATCTGGTGCTCGAGCTGCCCGTCGCTTATGCCGCGCAGCCCGCGGAATGGTTCGCGTACGGTGCGGTGTCCGTGCTTGAGGCGACGGGCGTCGTCGACAGCCTCTGCTTCGGCAGCGAGAGCGGCGACCTGTCCGTGCTGAGCGCCGCAGCCGAGCTGCTGCACCGCGAGCCGCCGGCGTTCGCGGCCCTGCTGCGGGAAGAGCTTGCCGGCGGCCTGCCTTACCCGGCCGCTTACAGCCGGACCGTCGCCCGCTTCGTGCCCGGCGCAGACGTTGACGAATTGGCAAAGCCGAACAATACGCTTGGCCTGCATTACTTGATTGCCCTGCGTCGGCTGGGCAGCTCCATGACGCCCAGGACGATCCGCCGCACGAAGGCGGATTACAACCAAGCGGACGTGACCGACGGCTGCATTGCCAGCGCTACCGCCCTGCGCAAGCTGCTGCTCGGCGGCGGCTCGCTGGATGCCATTCGCCCTTACGTGCCGCCAGCCACGGCAGACATCCTGGAGCGCGAATGGCGGGCCGGCCGCGCGCCGGTGCATTGGGAACTGTTCGCGCAGCCGCTGCTGCACAAGCTGCTCTCCCAGCCGCCGGAGCGGCTTGCCGACTGCTGCGAGGTCAACGAAGGACTTGAGCACCGCATCGCCGCGGCACTTCGCGAGATGGACCCTGAGGAGGCCCGCAGCGGACGGACGGTGGAGGCGCTGCTGGAACGGCTCAAGACACGGCGGTATACCCGCACGAAGCTGCAGCGGACGCTGCTGCGCATCCTGCTCGAGCACCGCAAGGCGGACCTTGCGCCGGAGCTTCTGCGGCAAGGGGCGCCGTACATTCGCGTGCTGGGCTTCAGCCCGCGCGGACGCGAGCTGCTGCGGGCGATGAAAACGAAAGCGAAGGTCCCCGTCATCACGAAAGTGACCCGGGAATCTTCGCCTCTCTTAGCGATGGATGTGCGTGCGACTTCCGTGCACGCGCTGGCTTACCGCGATTCCGGTCCGCGGGACTGGCTGCGCGATTATTACGAGCCGCCGGTGCGGTTAGCCTCTACCGGCAATCCGGACGATTAAGGCTTCGGCGTCAACGCAGCCAAATACTTCAAAGCGTCGTCCAGCGTCGCGACCGGCACGATTTTCATCGATGTAGCCATCTCCTCCGCCCTCGCCTTGGCATCCGAGTAATTGGGAATTGTCCCGCCGGTCGGCGACTTGTAGTCCTCGGGCGCGAAGAAAATTTCCGCCCCGGCCCGGTCGGCGGCCACGACTTTATGTTTGATGCCGCCGATGACGCCGACCTTGCCGTCGGGATCAATTTCGCCGGTACCGGCGATTTTATACCCCTTCGTAATATCTTCCGCGCTTAACCGGTTATAAATTTCAAGCGCAAACATAAGTCCGGCGGACGGACCGCCGATTTCTCCGGCTTTGATCTCAATTTGATGATCGGGCGATTCCGCTTTCACGCTGTGTACTTCAGCCGGCACAATGCCCAGTCCCACGCGCTTGGCGTTCTCCGCCATGTCTTCCTGTTCCGGAAGCACGGCCAGCGCAATGTCTTTCGTTCGGGTGACGCCGCCTCGCTTGTAAACGATCTTGACCGTGTCTCCCGCTTGTTTATTTCCCACCGCAGCCCGCAACTCTTCATACGTTTGGATGGCCTGCCCGTCAATCTCCAGAATGTAGTCTCCCGCATGCAGCGTTTCGCTCGCCGGAAATTCGGGGTACACCTGCTGGACCACGACGCCGTCCTTCTGAATATGATACGGCACCCCTAGCTTGTTGTAGGCCGCCTGAATCGCGTCCGCCTGCGAGGTCAGCATCACAATTTCTTGCCGCTGCGAGTACTCCTCGCGGGTTTCGTTGTTTTGCAGCAGCTCCTTCTTGAGCCGAAGCTCCTGATAAGGTCTCACGAACGACAGCACATAGCTGACGAGATTGACGTCGCTAAGCTCCACCGTCGTCAGCATAAACTCGCCGCGATCCGCACCGGCCGCCTGTTTGACTTGCACCATCGGCGCGAGCACCTCCGCCGTACCCGGTTTAAACACATACAGCGGCAGCGGAATAAAATAAACGATAAACAGCAGCCCGATCGCGATAAAGACGCTAAATACGATGCGGGACGCCTGCTTCACATGTCTTCTGTCCTCCATACGGCTCTCCTCTCTCCCGTATCGGATCTTCTACCCGAATCTGCCTCTTCCGGTTCTCCCGGTTCTTGTCTATCGTACGCCCGTCAGGTCTAATCCATGCGGGCCAAGCGTAAACATGTACCATTCTGACAAGCCGGAGGGGTTCGTATGCCGCGGTTATCCAGCTTATTCTCCCCCAAATTCACGACGCTCCTGTTAGGCGCCTCGGCGCTTGCTTTAGTCATCAGCATCATCTTATTCCCCGACCTGGCATTTCAATCGTCTTTACAAGGCTTGCAGCTCTGGTGGAAGCTTGTCTTCCCCGCCCTGCTGCCCTTCCTGATCCTCACCGAGATGCTGCGCGGTCTCGGCGCTCTGCACGCGTTAGGCGTGCTGCTCGAACCGCTGTTCCGCATCCTGTTCCGCGTGCCTGGCATCGGCGGCTTCGTGATGGCGATCGCATTCACGGCGGGGATGCCGGCGGGTGCCGCCGCCATCGGCGGCATGCGCAAGGACGGGCAGCTGACGCGCGACGAAGGCGAACGGCTGCTCGCCGTATCCCATCTGCTGAGCCCTGTCATCTTGATCAGCGTCGTGGGCGTCGGCTTCCTGCACAGCGCGGCCGCCGGCCTTGCCCTCGCCGTCATTCATTACGGCTCGGCGCTGCTGATGGCCTTGGCGCACCGCCTTCGCGCAGAGCGGGCGAACGAATCGCGGAGCGTTTACGACACGCAGCCGGGCGAACGCGGCTTCCTTAGCCGCTTCTGGCATACGCTGGAAGATGCCCGCAGCCGCGACGGCCGTACGTTCGGCAAGCTGCTTGGCGACGCGGTATCTTCCGGCGTCCAGCAATTGTTCGTCATCGGTGGTTATATGATGATGTTCTCCGTCCTGCTTCAGGCGATCCCGTTGACGGGTATGATCGACGGGCTGACCTCCATCGTCGTCGCTGTTGTCAGCGATATCGGACAAGGCGAAGCTGCGTCGCTGTTGACCGCCTTGATGACCGGGATCATCGAACCGCATTTGGGCGCCTATGCGATGACGCAGCAGGTCGGCCCTCCCGGGAGCGCGTCCTCGCTCGGGTATGCCGCACTCAGCGCGCTGCTCGCTTGGGGCGGGCTATCCACGCACGCCCAGGTGCGCAGCTTCACCGCCGCAACCGACCTGCGGTTTGTCCGCTTCTTGTCGGCAAGGCTGCAGCACGGCGGCATCGCCTTTGTCCTGACCTTGCTGGCCTGGCGCCCGCTCCTGCAGTATTTCCAGGAAGGCGCCGCTGTGTCTACCTGGGCGCCGATTGCCGCCTGGAACGGCGGTTGGTCGCTTGAGCAGAACCAGGGGTGGCCGTTCATCAGCCCGATGATGCTGCAGTTCGGCAGCGTGCTGCTCGTCATGCTTGTCCTGTCCGTATTCGCCGCCTTCTTGTTCCGACGTGGGCGGGGACGAAAGGCGTAACCGGCCTCTAACGCCGGTTACGCCTTTGGCCTGCTCCCGTATTTCCCGCGCAGCGCCCGCTCCACTTCCGGCGGCACCAAGTCGACCACCGGTCCGTGGAAGCGGGCGACTTCCTTAACAATGCTCGAGCTTAAATAGGAATATTTCGGCGTGGACGTCATAAAGAACGTCTCGATGTCCTCGCATAACTTGCGATTCGTAGACGCGAGCTGAAGCTCGTATTCAAAATCGGAAACGGCCCGCAGCCCCCGGACGATCAATTGCGCATCCTTTTGCTTCATATAATTAATCAGCAAATCGCGGAAGCTGTCGATCTCCACATTCGGCAAGTCGGCAGTCACCTTGCGCAGCAGCTCGGTACGTTCCTCCACCGTGAACAGCGGATTTTTGCTCGTATTGTTCAGCACCGCGACGACCAGCTTGTCAAATACCTTCGCCGCCCTGCGGATAATGTCCAAATGCCCGTTCGTCACCGGATCGAAACTGCCCGGGTATACCGCCACTCTATCACTTCGTTGCACACTTGCATCCATTCGTACGGTCAGCTCCCTCTGTATACATCCCTCTATTATGTCGGTTCACGCAGGTTCCGCCCTTCGTCAGCCCTTACGGAAAATGGTGATCGCCGTATCCCCATACTCCGCTCGTCGCAACGGGGCGAGTTCCCCTACCGGATCCTCATAACGATCCTCCGCATCATGCTCGACAACGACCGTGGCGCCTTCCGCCAAAAGCTCGTCCTGCATAAGCTGCTCGAGCAAGCCGCCGATCACCTTCAATTTATAAGGCGGATCGAGAAACACGAGATCAAACTTGACCTCCCGCTTCGCAAGCGCCTTCAATGCCCGGCTTGCATCATTGCGATACACCTCGGCACGGTCCGCGAAACCGGTTACCTGCAAATTTTGCCGAATCGTATCGATCGCTTTCTTGTCGGTATCCGTCAAAACCGCGCGTTCCATCCCGCGGCTGAGCGCCTCAATCGCGAGTCCGCCCGTACCCCCGAACAGGTCAAGCACCTGTCCGCCGTCGAAATACGGACCAATCATACTGAATACCGCTTCTTTCACTTTATCCGTCGTAGGCCTGGTCCCCGTGCCCGGCACCGCTTTCAGCGCTCGTCCCCGGGCATCCCCCGAAATCACTCTCATGTCGAAAAGCCTTCCTTCTGCTTGCATGGATTGTCATCGCTATCGTACCATAAACGACAAACATTGCACAAAGGACTTTGAAAAAAATTTGTCACCCGATGTATAACTTACCGTTATTGCGGTCATCCTTATATCATCGACATCCGAAAATGTCGTAGACAACCGCGGAGAAGACTTACGTTCCCCATAAGCTCTTCGTCCGGTTTCTCCTCTCCCATGAAAGGGCCTCGTCGCGAGACGGGGCCCGAATTTTGTTATAACCCTCAATAAACCCTTGATAGATAAGAATTTTCTTGTATTCCTGATATTTCATCACGGTTGATTTTTTAATTTTTGTCCACCAAATCTCTCTGTAATCGTCTCCGAAGGACAATTCCATTTGGATATGGAATTTCAACCACTATACTTTCAACATACCTTTCCAACAAAAAACAACCAACACCCTAAAACGAATATCTTATTAATTCATAAATCGATCAGGATTAAATATTGGGGGATTCCAAGTTACAAAGGATTCGCAGTACTTTTCGCTCTATATCGGGTAGAGAGGGCCGGGTCGACTCCGACCCTCTCCGAGGAACCTTTTAGCGGTTGCCCCGGCGGC
Source organism: Paenibacillus sp. tmac-D7 (assembly GCF_006519665.1). Taxonomy (NCBI): domain Bacteria; kingdom Bacillati; phylum Bacillota; class Bacilli; order Caryophanales; family Paenibacillaceae; genus Paenibacillus; species Paenibacillus sp. tmac-D7. The sequence goes on from NZ_VIDW01000054.1 coordinate 26,564, forward strand.
TGCGTTCCAGGATGAAACCGGATATCGAGTGGATGTTTTATAGATCCACCTGATGAGTCCGCAGCAGTAGCGGACGAAACAATCCCCACTTATGGGGACGGTCGCGGGATCCCGCCACGAGCTGGCCTGCACGGCACATAAATTTGTTCTTTGAAAAATAAAAAACTGACCTAATTAAAGGTCAGTAGGGAGACATTTATATATAGGCCCGGTGGGGGTCGAACCCACAACCTACCGGTTAAGAGCCGGTTGCTCTGCCATTGAGCTACGGACCTGAATTGGGTATATTATATCACTTTACGATAAAAAATCAAGTCCCCCACCAGCTTGAAATGTGACCCGTAAGATGGACACTTTGAAAAAAATGACCCTCTTGCGGGTCATTTGTGTTTTAATCGAATCATAGAGATGCGAGCGAGGGTTGGATCATGGGAAAAACCAGAGGAGTTTCAAAAACAAAATTCAAATCGAGTTTTAAATTTGGAATCGTGTAACCCATTGGGGTAATATTATTTTCTACTTGTGGCTTAATATTTAATTTATAACGGTTATTCATAGTTGAAGTAATTAAATTTGCGTTATATATTTCGTTATTGACCCAATCGAAATAACCTAAAACATTTCTATGAATTTTCGGATCAGAACAACGTCCATAAAATGCTATATAGCTTTGTGAATTGGCATCATCCTTTTTGATTATTTCGCTATTCTCGATAATGAAATGACTTTTCCATTCTTCATCACTTTTATTTTCAGGATTAATTAGTTCATAAAGCTTTCGTGGAGTTCTGTTACTATTAAAATCACTAATATCACCTAATCGTAATAAAATACCGCAAAAATAAGGGTTAATCTTATATTTCCCTTTTTCATCGTATGACTTTAAATTTTGTTTTAAGAAACCAATATCTTCTGTATGAGCCACGCAAATTAATGCAACCTCTTCCATAATATTACTACTTGGATATGAAGGAATAG
>NZ_VIDW01000055.1:0-27340 GCF_006519665.1 Paenibacillus sp. tmac-D7
CAAACAAGGCGACCGCTTCACGTTCATGACGTGAAACGGTCGCCTTGTTTGGATTTAGAACGGATACTTGCGGTAAGTTTGTTGGACCGAGACCCATTTGGTAACGGTAAACTCCTCTACAATCCACGGATTCCCAAACCGGCCTAAACCGCTTGCTTTGTTGCCTCCGAATGGAATCGTCGGGCTGTCATTCACGGTTTGGTCGTTAACATGCGTCATGCCGCTGTCGATTTGCAGGGCCAGCTCTTCTCCCTTTGCCAAATCACTCGTAAAGATGGCCGAGCTTAAGCCGTATTCCGTATCGTTCGCCATCCGGATGGCTTCTTCGTCCGTATCGGCTCTAATCATCGTTGCGATAGGCGCGAACAGCTCGGTTTGGGCAAGTTTGCTGGAGTTGCTCACTTCCGTAAATACATAGGGCGTCAGTACGTTGCCGATACGTTCCCCTTCCAGGGCAACCTTCGCCCCTTCACGTTTGGCTTCTTCAATAACGTTGATCGCTTTTTCAAGCTGCCGCTCATTAATGAGAGGACCGATAACGGTCTTGGGATCTCTTGGGTCGCCATAAGGAATTGCCTTGGCCCGTTCGACAAACTTCTGCACAAATTCCTCATATTTATCCTTGTGGATAATAAACCGGTTAATAATCATGCAAATTTGTCCTTGATGAATGAACTTCCCGAAGACAGCCGCATCCACCGCGCGATCGACGTCGGCATCGGACAACACCACAAACGGACTGTTTCCTCCAAGCTCAAGTGCGACACGCTTTAAGTTTCTGCCGGCGATTTCACCAATGTGTCTTCCCACCGCCGTCGAGCCTGTGAAACTGATCAATTGGGCGTGCGGATTCGTTAACATGCCGTCTCCAATTTCCGTTATATCCGTTAAAATAACATTCAATACGCCTGCAGGCAGCCCGGCATGCTCGAATGCCTTGGCGATGATAGAGCCTCCGGTTAAGCCCACTTGAATATCGGGTTTGTGTACGACGCTGTTCCCCAAGGCAATAGCCGGTGCAATGGTTCTCATCGATAAGTTCAACGGGAAGTTGAAAGGTGAAATCGATGCGATAACGCCTAGAGGCAGCCGATGAATATGATTGACCTTTCCTTCGATCGCAGCAGGAACTTCTCTCACCTTATAAATTTCGTCCGCAAAATGAATGGCTTCCTCTAGCACTTCCAAAGCAAGATGGTGCTCCACGTTCGCTTTTAAGACGCTTCCTCCCGTTTCGCGAACAATGACATCCACGATCGCTTCACGGTCCGCTTTTAAATATTCGGCTGCCTTATGCAGGATCTCTTTCCTTTCATCCGCAGAAGTTTGGGCCCATTCCCTCTGCGCTTTCTTCGCCGTTTCAAACGCTTCTTGAAGCTGCGCTGCTGTCGCTAAACGAACGGAAGCAACAGTTGAACCATCGTATGGATTTAATATATCGTAAGTTCGGTCACTCCTGCCTTCTGTCCATTGGCCGTTAATAAAACTCCGGTTTAACTCTTCATAACGTGTCATTTGCGATTACTCCCCTCATCTAAGAACTTCGACTTGTTTGGAATAGGTGGTTTCCAGCATGCGGATGAGATGACTGAGCAGCGTGTTGTAGGGAACTGCAATGCCGTATTGCGCCGCTTTATCCGCAATCGCCCCGTTGAGAAAGGCGATTTCCGTTTCTCGTTTGGCCAGCACATCCTGCAGCATCGATGTAAGATGCTCGCCCGACATTTCCGGCGTAAGCACACTTTGCACCGATGTATAAATGTCCTCCCTATCGATATCGACGTTTTCCGCTTTCGCCACAGCAACGACCTCATCTATGATGCCATAGGCGAGCCGGTCAAACTTCTCATAACGGCCGATATCCAATGTCTTCAATCGGGTTAGTGCGGCAAGAGGGTTATATACTGCGTTAAAAGCGACTTTTTTCCAAATAATTTTCATAACGTCCGGTTCGATTTTTACATGCAGACCGCTCTTGTTCAGCCTATCGCAAATCAATAGAAACTCTTCGGTGATTTGTCCGTCTACGCGCATCATGCTGGTTTCCCCTGAACCAAGCGCACGAATCACTCCGGGCGCGACCAGCTCGGTACCGAAATTGGTAACGCCGGCAATCACACGTTCTCGAGGGACATGAGCGGTAATGGCTTCCACATTGCCCAACCCATTTTGCAAAGTCAGCACCTGGGTGTGCGGTCCGATGATAGGCAGCGTATTGACGATAACGGTTTTCGTATGCATCGCTTTGGTGAATATAATCACGAGATCGGCGACTCCGACTGTGGCAGGATCTGTTGTGGCCTGCAGCGGAAATGCAGACGTTCCGCCCTCATGGATCACGCGCAGGCCGTTGTTCCGGATTTCTTCCACATGCTCGCGCCAGTTGTCCACCAAGGTCACGGATTGCCCGGACTCATACAGCATCGAGCCAAAGCGGCATCCCATTGCGCCTGCGCCTGCAATTACAATTTTCATTCCAGCACCTCTCTTGCCCCTATAACTCAATCACGTACAATTATTCACCCATGACGCTTATTTTCTCAATTTCTCCAGCTCGCTGAACAGCTCTTTCACCAGATCTTCGCCGACATCCTTCGAAAATTTATCAATGAGAGGCTTCGTCACTTCCTGCATTTTGGCTACTTCTTCAGCCGGCATTTCATTGACCTGCATGCCTTTGCTCTTTAAATTTTCCAACGTTTTCTTAGCCATGGACCGATTGGTTTCCCGCTGGAATTTCGTCGATTCGGCAACGGCATCCTGTATAATCTTCTTCTCCTCATCCGATAATTGATCCCAGTACTTCTTGCTGACAAGAAATACGAACGGAGCATACAGATGATTCGTGATGCTTAAATACTTTTGCACTTCATACAGCTTGTGCGATTCAATAACGGCTAATGAATTTTCCTGTCCGTCAATCGCTTTGCTCTCCAAGGCTGCGAATACTTCAGCGAATACCATAGGCGTCGGATTGGAGCCCCAGGTTTTAAAGGCTTCCAAATGAATTTGGTTCGGCAATGTGCGAATCTTTAAGCCCTTTAAATCGTCGGCCTTTTGAATCGGATGCTTGCTGTTGGTGATGCTGCGGAACCCGTTTTCCCAGTACGCAAGCCCGACCAGATTATGCGCCGGTAATTTATCGAGCAATTTTTTGCCGATAGGCCCGTCCATGATGGCATCGGCTTCTTTCTCATTCTTGAAAACTAACGGGAAATCGAAAATGCCAAATTCTTTGATCGTTCCGAATACCGGCGGCGTGGTGATTACGGCTATTTCTTGCAGACCGCCCTGCAACGCCTCCATCATTTTCTTATCATCGCCAAGCGTTCCGTCATTGAATTTCTGAATTTTCATTTTTCCGCCGCTGTTTTTTTCGACGATTTCGGCGAATTTATCCAGCCCCATCGCTTGCGGATGGCCTTTAGGGCTAACAATCCCGGCCTTCATGACACGCGATTGGATGTTCTTGGTTCCGGCGGTTTGGCTTGAAGCGGGCGTTGATGACCCGTTCGCCCCGCTATTTCCACTGCTGCCGCAAGCTGTAAGAACAAACAAGCAGGACACAATCGAACCGACAACTACATTTCTCCCCCACTTTTTCACAGCAACCCCTCATTTCATCAGTTTTTTTAGGAAGTCATCCATTGCAGCGGAACGGTAACCAAAGACGGGAACAGGATCAATAAAAGCAGAATCAGCACTTCAACGAGCAAGAAAGGCCAAATCCCCTTCATGATATCTTCCATTTCGATTTTCCCTACACCGCATGCAACGTTTAATACGGCCCCTACCGGCGGAGTCAGCAAACCAATGCAATTGTTGAGCACGAAGAGAATCCCGAAATAAACCGGGTCAATTCCGGCCATTTCAATAATCGGCATCAGAACCGGCGTCAAAATGAGAATGGTAGGCGTTAAATCCATAGCTGTTCCAACCAGTAAAACCAATAAGTTAATCAACAGGAGCAGCACCAGCTTGTTTTCAACAAACGGACCCAGTAAATCCGTGATAAGAGCCGGGATATCGGCTACCGTAATCAGCCATGCCGACACCATGGATGCGGCAACCAGGAACATGACCACACTCGTCGTTTTGGCGGAAGTCACGAGGATATGGTACAAATTTTCGATTTTCAATTCACGGTAGATGACCAGGCCGACAAATAAGGCGTAAAATGCGGCGACGACCGCTGCCTCGGTTGGGGTGAACACTCCGCCGCGCAGCCCTCCGATAATGATAAGCGGCAGCAGGAGCGCCCAAAAGGCTTGTTTCGTCGCCTGCCATTTTTCCTTGAAGGAGCTGCGGGGCAGCACGTCGACATTATCTTTGCGAACGATAATGGTCCAGGTAATGACCAGCCCTACGGCAATCAGAATCCCCGGGACTATGCCCGCCAGAAAGAGCTTGGTAATCGATACGCCGCTCGTAACCCCGAAGATGATCAGCGGAATGCTCGGCGGGATAATCGGCGCGATAATCCCGCCCGCTGCAATCAAACCGGTCGAACGGTTTCTGTCGTAACCGGCCTTTACCATCATCGGGATCAATATCGCGCCAAGCGCGGCTGTATCCGCCAAAGCCGATCCGGATAAACCGGCAAATATGACACTGCCGATGATGGCTACATAGCCTAACCCCCCTCGAATATGTCCGACAAAAGACAAGGCGGAATTGATAATACGATTCGAAATTCCCCCCGCATTCATCAATTCACCCGCGAGGATAAAGAAGGGGACGGCCATGAGCGGGAAGCTGTTCGCCCCGTCAAACAAATTCTGGGCAATGATTTGGCTGTCAAACATGCCCAGAAGGAGCATTAAAGCGACACCGCTGATCAATAAGGCAAACGCGATGGGCATGCCTACAGCCATAGCCCCCAGCAGCGAACCAAGGAAGATGGTAATGGTCATGATCGGTTTCCTCCCGGTAGACTCTGTCCCTGATCATAAATTCCCCCGAGCATTTCTTCTTCCGATTCCTTCAGGCGAGTAAGCTCATGAATCGCATCTTTTTGAAAAAACGCCTGGTACAAATGAACAAGAACAACAATGGCCATCGCCACGCTCATGATCATACCGACACCGTATAAATAGATCATAGGCAATCCGGTAGCAGGAGCTTTACTGTCCTGGTTGAGCAGGGCCATTTTCCAGCTGCCTTCAAAAATCAGCCACAATGCAAAGAGAATCAACACATTGCTTATGGTGTACACGATCTTCTTTCCCGTGGGCGGCAGCTTCTTGACCAGCATCTCTACCCCGAGGTGCTGCTTATCCTTCAGCGCCCCGATTGAACCCAGAAATATCATCCACACAAACAAGAAGCGCGACATTTCCTCAGACCATGTAATTCCTGAATTAAACGCATAGCGCAATACCACATTGCCAAAAACCAGGAAGCACATGAACGCCAGCGAAAGCGCAATCATAATATTCAAGGAGTTATTTAACAACTTGGATATATTTTTCATCGAGTTCCCTCCATAGGGTCGTTACACGAGTGCCATGGATCCTAATTCGTGCTCTGCTTGGAAACCTGAGGCAAACGTACATCAAGTACAGCGGATCGACCTTCTCTTACGATTTGCAAAGCGCTCACGATCGCTTCCATCAATTCGCCAGGTTTTTCAACGACTCTCGCATAAGCCCCGCCTGCCGCTTCAGCTACTTTAGCCAATTCGGCCGTTGGATCGAAATTGACCCAAAATTGATCCGTCTGACTGGCAATTCCTTGTGGATGGACGCCGAGCGTAGACATTCGGGGCGCTCCCCATCCATGATTGTTATAAATGACGGTCAGAAACGGCGTATTGTATTTTTTGGAAACCCAGTGAACGGGTGTCGGATTGCTGAAAATATAAGAGCCGTCTCCCGTAAGACTGACGATAGTTTGATCAGGAGCCGCCAGCTTGGCGCCGATCGCTCCTCCGCCATGCCATCCTAAAGAGCTTGCGCCGCTTCCAAAAATCGTACCGGGTTTCGTGCGGGGCAAATGCTTGCTGACGGTCTCATAATTCGTAATGGTTTCAAACAGTACAATCGTATCCTCGTCAATGGCTTCCCGAATGCACGCTGTCAAATACTCCGGAGTAATGACGGAGCTGTCGCTCAGCTGCTCCAGACGGTTCCATTCTTCCCGCTGCCGGTTATGAATCTCCGTAAATTGTTGATAACGCTCCTGTACGGCTTTGTCATCGATCTGGTCGCGTACCGTATCCAAATAGGCGTTCAATTGCTGCAGGGCCACAAAAGAATCGGCTTTATAAGATCTTTTGGACGGGATATACCACAAAGGCGTTTTCTCTTTCAACGGATCGATATCGATGTAGTAAATCGTGCAATCCTTGGACGGTTTATTATGAAGCGGCATCCAAGGCACATCACTGTCCAGAACAAGGATCAGATCAGCCTCGGCAAGAATCGGGTTTTGGCCCGGCTTGTTCCATTGATAGCCGACCTGCAACGGATGATCTCCAGGAAAGTTCAAATAATAGGGCGCCGACTCCAGTACCGGGATGGCCAATCGCTCGCTAAATTTCACAAGTTCATCAACCGCTTCCGGATTTCTTCCTAAATAGGTAGTTATGATAAGCGGTTTTTTCGCTTTCAGCAGATCGTTCGCGATTTCGGAAACCATAGCGGGGTGAATCGCGCTCGGGGACAACGGTTCCCATTCACTTCGACGGCTGGAAATCGGTTGGGTCTCTTCCTCCAGCACTTCACGCGGGGCCACTAAATAAACCGGTCCTTTCGGATCGCTTTCCGCTATTTGTATCGCCCTGTGGACAAGCTGCTTCACATTTTTCCCCGTGCGAATTTCATTATCGTATTTCATGTACTGCCTTACAATGCCGCGTTGATCAAACACGTCTTGAATCCAATGAATATGTTCATTCCGGCTTCCGACAAGCTCGCCTTCCTGGGTATAGGGGGATGCCCCGGCAAAAATAAGGACGGGTACTCTTCCTTTCGCCGCATTATGCACGGCTCCGCCAAGATTTTGTGTACCGCATTCCACGTGGACAAACACCGCCTGCGGTTTTCCGCTAATTTGCGCATAAGTATGTGCGGCACTCAATGCGACGAACTCGTGCGGGCAGATAATGATGCGGGGATAGTCCTTGTTTTGCAATTGAGCCTGCGCCCATTCTTCGATAATTGCAGGGTGATCGCTCCCTAAATTCGCAAAAATGCAAGATACGCCGGCCTCGTGAAGCGCTTCCATAAATGCGGTAGCCGTGGTATATTTTTTATTTAAGCCGGTTTCTACACGATCCGCCAGTACATTCGCTGCCGGAGATGGGTTGCCTGTAATCGATTGTGACATGTTGAAGCTCCTCTCAATTGGCTTATTCTTTCATTAATAAAGCGGTTACAAAAAGCCATTTCTTTTGTTGCCCCTGACATGTATGATAGCATTTGACTCCTTGTTTTAAAACTATAGTTTTCTTCTATATTAAACAAATGCGAAATAATTCAGCTTCGACTTTACCAGATGTGCATGATGAAGGAGGAAATGACGATGAAGTCTCCAGAAGACGAACGGCTCAGCTCTGTGCAAAACGCAATACGACTGCTGAATGTATTTTCGGTGGAGGAAGCGGAGCTCGGGATTAGCGAGCTATCGGACAAACTCGGAATCGCCAAGAGCACCGTTCACCGTTTGGTCACGACATTGGCAAGCGAAGGCTTTATCGCCAAGGACAAGAATACGAATCAGTATCGTCTCGGCATCTCGATTCTGGCATTAAGCAATGTCCTCACATCGACGATGCCCGTCCATCAAGCGGCCTTACCTGTCTTGCACGAATTGGGAAAGAAGACGAAGGAGTCTGTCCTTTTCGGTATTTTTCGGGGGGATGAAGTGATCTTTCTCAATCGTATCGTGGGCGGCCTGGACTTCATTCCCGCGCTTTCCGAGATCGGCAGCAGGGTCCCAGCCCACTGCACCAGCTCGGGCCAAGTTTTTCTGGCCTATCAGCCGAAAGAAGTCGTAGACCGTATTATAAACAAGGGATTAAAGCGCTACACAAAAACAACCATAACGGAGGCCCATCTGATGCATGCGTTACTGCGCAAGGTCAGGGAACAAGGATATGCCGTAAGCGTAGGGGAGCTGCACGAGGGAATAACCTCGATTGCCGCTCCGATCCGGAATGCCAAGGGGCAAGTCGTCGCAACCGTGAGCATGCCCGGACCAGCCCAGCGCATCACGCCGGACAACATACCGTTACTGACCAAACACGTGCTGCAGGCAGCCAAAGAAATATCCCTGCGCTACCAGCAGCTTAAATAAACGCCGGCGACTTCGTGTAACTCGTTGAATGATGATTCGATTCCTTACATCAACTACATGCATATAGGAGTCCTGTTTGTTCATGTATTATTTCTAAACAAAAAAAGAAGCGCAGCCATACGCCTCTTTGAACTGGTAAAGTCTAATGGAAAAACTTTTTTGACGATTCATAAAGTTCCATTTCTGTTGCACTATTCATATTGCGATTGGTGCCTTAATACTTGGTAAAGGATCATAGCCAATGAATTCAAAATCTTCGAATTGGTAATCCAGAATGGAATCAGGCTTCCTTTTGATGTGCAGCGTGGGCAGTGGTCTGGGTTCCCTTGTTAGTTGAAGCTTGACTTGTTCAATATGATTTAGGTAGATGTGTACGTCGCCACCCGTCCAGATCAAATCTCCGACTTCCAAATCACACTGCTGTGCAACCATATGCGTTAATAAGGCATATGACGCCAAATTAAAGGGAAGCCCCAAAAAAGTATCAACCGATCTCATTTGGAACATGCAGGATAGTCGGCCATTTGCAACATAGAATTGAAACGCATAGTGACAAGGCGGTAATGCCATGTTCTCCACTTCTGCAACGTTCCATGCACTAACCAAGTGTCTGCGAGAATCGGGATTAGTCTTTATTTGATGAATCAACTTTGAGATCTGATCCATAACTTGACCGTTTGGCGCTTGCCACGTTCTCCACTGAGCGCCATAGACTCGACCGAGATTTCCTTCTTCGTCAGCCCATTCGTCCCATATCGTCACACCATGGTCACGTAAATACTTTACATTCGTACTTCCGCTTAAAAACCACAACAGTTCATGAACGATGGATTTGATATGAAGCTTCTTTGTAGTCAGGATCGGGAAGCCTTCTTTAAGATTCATTCGCATCTGTCTACCAAAAACGGAAATCGTCCCTGTACCCGTGCGATCATCCTTCTTTATTCCATGATCTAAAACATCCCTAAGAAGATCTAAATAAGCTTTCATTATTCACCTCATAAGATAGAACTTTGCGCCGTGACGAAGGCATTTAATTTTCCCTTGATCAAGTCCCTCTATTTTTTCAAAAGTCGTTCTGTCCACCTCACTACCATCTCTTATTATATTCATAATCTCTGAAACTTGAAAGCCAGCTCCGATTAATTCTGCTCGGAATGTTCGAATCAATTGTGAAGAGCTGACATCCTATTGTAAGCTTCGACTTCTGTTACGGAATCTATCATGATACCTGTGCGTTCTTTTTGATATGGGAGCGATTCCTTGGCGTTTGTGTCCGCAATAACGGACGACTTTTCGATGGTTCAACTCTTAAGCAGGCTCCACCCTGGACAACGCCATACAACCGGCCACAATCAGGACGCCTCCTGCTATTGTGACAATGCCCGGAACTTCGCCCCAAAACAGAAAGCCCCGCATCGCATTATAGACAATCCCGATATAGCGGGTGACCTCCACGACAACGGCTTTCTCATGGGTGAACGCTTTGGTTAAATACAGCTGCAGCCAGCATCGCGCTCAAAACACCGACAAAAGCGTAAACCGAGTAGCTGGAGTAGTCGAACGGCTTGACCAACAACAGCGCGCCGATGAATATGATCGGTAAAATCAGCGCGATCTTCCCTGATATGTTCTCCTTCAGGAAAATGGCCGACATGATGATGACAAAGATCGGCGACAAATGCGCCAATATGCTGGCGTCCGTAAGCGGGATTTTGGAAATGGTATAAAAATAGGCAATTAAATAAAGCGCGCCAAGCACGCCCCGCAAGACGAGCATAGAAATCCCGCGCCTTGAGAAAGCAACCTCGCTATGGCGCATCATGAGCCAGATTATGACCGTGCCGATCAACCCTCGGAAGAAGGCAACCTCCGATGAAGGAATCGTAGAACTGACTTCTTTAACCAGTGCATTCATCACGCTAAAAATAAGGGAAGATAGCATTGCAAAAATGACGCCGTTTTTCATTTACCCTCGACCAAGATTTTATTTTACCGGTTAACCGGCAGCGGAAATCAACAAACGCGTGTAGGCGTGCCGGTCTTCGCTAGTGATCTGATCGCTTTGGAACCGGTCCACAATTTGTCCCTCTTTCATCACGATGATCCGGTTGCTGATCATTCGAACAGCCGTTATATCGTGAGAAATGAACAAATAGGACATCCCGAGCTTAACCTGCAGGCTTTTCAGCAGCTTCAGGATTTGGGCTTGCACCGATACGTCCAGACTGGAGGTCGGTTCATCGCAAATGAGCAGCTTCGGGTTCAAACTGATTCCGCGTGCGATCGCGACGCGCTGTCTCTGCCCGCCGCTCAGCTCATGCGGATATCGCTCCACATAATCCCGATGCAGACCGACCATCTCCAGCAGCTTGGCGGCTGTCTCTCTTCGGGATTTCCTCGTATCGGCGAGGAACGGAGGAATCACGCTGGGGAAATTATCGAGCGGCTCCATGACGGAACGCCAGATGGGAAGCCGCCCGTTCAGCGATGCGGTGGGATCCTGGAAGACAACCTGAATATGCTGTCTCATTGTGCGTAACGCTTTGCCTTTCAATCCTGTGAGGGACACACCCTGAAACCTGATATCCCCCTCGTCCGGCCGTTCCAGAGCAAGCAAAAGCCGCCCTAGCGTGCTCTTCCCGCTGCCGCTTTCGCCAACGATGCCAAGACATTCTCCTTCTCGGATATGCAGCGAAACGCCTTGCAAAGCGGCAATCTTACCGCCGTTATCCGAGTATGTTTTGCTGATCCCCTCGACGCTCATCAGTTCATTCATACCGGTCCCCCTCCTGTCCGGTGCATGGACTCAAATAGGTGTTCATCGTCTTCCAGGTCGAAGTCCGGCGGAATTTCCGAAAGAAGCGGCTTCGCATTCAATAACATTCGCGTGTACGGATGCTTGGCGCGTCCATGAATCGCCGACGACGCCCCCCTTTCGACGATCATGCCGCTGCGCATGACCGCAACGTTATCCGCCCGCTTCATGACGTGATGCAAATCGTGCGAGATGAACAGAACGGCGCAGCCGATCTGACGCTGCATCCGGTCAAGCAGATCGAGAACTCGTTCACCCGTCAGCACATCAAGCGCAGTAGTCGGTTCATCCGCGATCAGAAGCTCAGGCTGAAGCATCATGCCCGCTGCCAATGCGGCCCGCTGAAGCTGCCCGCCGCTCAATTGGAACGGATAGCTGTCAAACGCGCGTTCCGCCGGCAGGCCAACCTGCTCGAGACATGCCAGGGCCGCCGCTTTCGCCTGCTTATACGATTGTTTGCGATGCGTGCGAAGCGTCTCCACCAACTGGCTCCCCATTTTCATAAAGGGCGTGAAGCTTCCCTGATAGTCTTGAAATACGTACCCGATATGACTGCCGCACAGTTTTCTCCGCTTTGGGGTCGGCCACTGCACAATGTCTTCGCCCTGAAACAAAATCTGTCCGGCCGCCACATGCATGGATTTCGGCAGTAACCCCAGGATGGCTCCGGCCGTCACACTTTTCCCGCTGCCGCTTTCCCCAACCAGAGCGACCGTTTCCCCCGGATGGATATCAAACGATATATCCTGAATGATGGAATCGACACCGGTTTTATGTCTAATCTGGACGGTCAACCCGTTCAATTGCAGGACGGGATTTGTCGGGGAAACCGGCGCTTCGAAAGATTGCAAGCTTCTGTCCTCTTCCCTGACGCCGCTTGCTTGGCGTTCAAGCAGCTGCATATGCCGCCTCCTTCCCGTTTGTTAAGCCAAAAACTATTGGCCGCGAACATCAAGGATGTCCCTCAGCCCTTCTCCGATCAAATTCAGGGAAATGACGACCAGCATAATCGCGACGCCCGGATAGATCATCAGTTGAGGGGCCGTCTGAAAATATGTGCGTCCATCGTTCAACATAGCCCCCCATTCCGGTGACGGAGGCTGGGCGCCCAGGCCCAGGTAGGACAACCCGGAAATGACCAAAATGGTTTTGCCGATATCCAATGCCGCAAAAACCAGAACCGGCGGAATGATTTGCGGCAGCAAATGCCGTCTCAGGATCGTCCACATGCTGCAACCGGCGACGCGAGCCGCCCATACATATTCCTTCTCCCGCTCGGATAGTACGATACTTCTAACCACTCTTGCGTACCCGATCCAGTTGATCAGCACGATGGCTATAATCATGTTTTGGAGATTGGGGCCCAGAAACCCGGATATGGCGATGACCAGCATAAAGTCTGGCAGAACGCTCATCCCGTCGACGATCCGCATCAGGAGGGCATCGACGCGGCCGCCGATATAACCGGATAATAATCCTGACGGAATGCCGATCAGCATCACCATCACGATGATAAGCGCCGAGATGCCAAGCGTCGTTTCCGCTCCCGTCACGAGTCTGGTGAAGAGGCATCTGCCCAACTGGTCCGTGCCGAGAGGGTATTCCCAGCTGGGCGGAAGGAGCCGCTCCGACATGTTTACGGTGACCGGATCGTTCGCAATAAGAAAAGGACCCGCCAGCGTTAAGATCAGCATGGCAAGCAAAATGCTCATGCCGGTCACAACCATCGGATTGCGCAGCATGCTTCCGAATACCGTGGGACGGGCATGCCGAGTGAATGGAACCGCTGCAGAACCAGAACCGTTCATGCCGTTCCCCCCTTGTGCAGGCGAATCCGGGGATCAAGGATGCCATAGATCAGGTCGACGACCAGATTTATGATAATAATAAAGGCTCCGCACAGCATCAGATATCCCTGAACCAACGGATAATCCCGCTGGAATATGGCTTCAACCGCCATACTTCCCAAGCCTGGCCAAGAGAACAAGGTCTCGATGACAACCGAGCCTGCAACCAAACTGCCGAAAGTCATGCCAAATACCGTCAATACCGGGATGAGGGCTGCACGCAGCGCATGCCGGAAAAATATACGCCACTCCGAAATGCCTCTTGCCCGCCCCGCGCGTATATATTCCTGGGACAAGCTGTCGAGCATGCCGGAGCGCAGCAAGCGCGCATGTACCGCCGCCAATCCGAAACCAATCGAGACGGAAGGAAGAACGAATTCACGCCAGCCGCCGTGTCCCATTGTGGGGAACCATTGCAGTTTGAAGGCAAAGATATAAATCATGATGAGACCAACCCAGAATAGCGGCATGGAAGCGCCAATAAGCGCAAATATTCGTCCCAATTGATCGGGAAGACCGCCCGGAAATTTCGCAGCCAGCATGCCGAGAGGCACGGCAAGGAGGAGCATGACCGCTAAACCGCCCATCGTTAGCTGCACGGTTGCGGGGAGACGATCCGCCATTTCGTCCAAAACCGGCTTCCCCTTAATTAACGAATCTCCAAAATCAAGCCTGAGCAAATTAGACATCCATTCCAAATATTGCACGTATATAGGCCGGTTGAGGCCGAGCTCCTCCCGGAGCGCGGCTTCATCGGCTTGCGTTACATGAACTTCGTCCGCCCGTAATAACCGAAGGACAGGATCCCCGGGCGCGAGCTTCATCAAGGAAAACGTCACCAGCGATAATATAAACAGGACGACAACCAATTGCAGCAATCGCGCTTTGACCAGTCTCAGCACATTACTTCACATCCATCTTATGGGTCACGATATAGTACTCTTCCGCACCCGGCTTCCAGTCGGTAATTCGCTTGTTGAGGCCCACGATGACATTGGGATAAACCGCATAAGCATGCGGAACTTCTTCCTTGATAATGGCTAATGCTTCCTGCGTGATTTCGTTGCGCTGTTGCACATCGCTAGTCGCGTTAAGACGTGTAATAACCGCAGTCAACTTCTCAATGCTGATATTCCCCGCATTCAGCGATCCCCCCGGCATCAATGCCGAGTTCAGGAAATAGCCCCCGTCGCCGCGGGGTGCGGACAAGTTGCTGTAGGTAACCATATCCCAATTCTTGTTCTCGCGTAAAAAGGTGTCGATGTTCTCCACGGTTTGAATGTTGATCGTAACCCCGGCTTTCCCCGCATCCGACTGCAGCAGCTGCGCGATAAGCGGCAATTCGGGACGAGCTTTGTAAGTCACGATTTCCAGCGTCAGCGGCTTGCCGTCCTTCGCCAGCTTCCCGTTAGCTCCCGCGGTGTACCCCGCTTCTTCCAACAGCTTCTTCGCTCCCTCTATATCCAGCTTCTGGACCGGATCTTGGCTGCCAAAAGGAAGACGTGTGTTGAAAGGTCCGTTGGCCGGTGTAGCATTCCCGAGCATGATGTCTTTGGCGATGCTTTCACGGTTCAGCAGCATGTCCAGCGCCTTGCGGACCTTTACATCCTTCACGGCTTCCCGACTCGGGTTGAAGAGCAGGAAATGGACGCGAAGTCCTGCTATCGTTTCGACGGTTAAGGCACTGTCCTTTTGTACGGAAGCAACGCTTTCGGCCGGAATCTGGGTGGCAATATCGGCTTCCTTCGACTGCAGCGCCAGCGCTCTGACATTACCGTCCTCATTGAACTTAAATGCGACTTCGTTCAACTTGGCAGCCCCAGCCCAGTAACCGTCGTAACGTTCTAATAAAATCTCCACATTCGGCGTAAATTTCTTCACCTTAAAGGGTCCCGTACCGACCGGGGCCGCGTTGAAGGCTTGCGTTCCCAGTTTCTTCTCGGCTTCCACACTAATAATGGCCGAGTAAGGATTGATCAATTCCGAGAGTAGGGCAGGATGCGGCTCACTTGTCACAAGGGTCAATTCCTGCCCGGCCGCTGTCATGGAAGCGATCTTCAGCGCGCCTTTCAGCGACTTGCTCGCAGCGATTGAACGTTCCAGCGATGCCTTGACGGCTGTCGCATCCAATTTCAGTCCGTCTTGGAACGATACGCCGTCGCGAATGGTGAACTTCCAGGTCTTATTGTCCTTGGTTTCCCACTTTGTCGCCAGCCATGGCTGAACCTCCAGCTTCTCGTCCAGACGGACCAGCGTTTCAACAACCCCTGCCTTCAACACAATATAGTCTTTGGCAGGATCAAGACTGCTGCTTTTAAAATGATAAATCAGCGTTGCTTGTTTAACTTTGTCAGATGCGTTCCCAGCCTTACCGCCGCTATCTGAAGCCGGTTGGGCATTCCCGGGAAGCTGCTCCTTCTGGCTGCAGCCGGCCAGCGCGATAACAATAACTAGCAAGCATGCATGCAGAAGAACAAGTGTGCGTTTGGAATTGAACATCCATGTACTCAAGAACGGTTTCTTCCTTTCTATGCTATCGTTCTCATTCTGGTTTTATGTCGACACAAACCTCATTATAAACGTAATTATTACTATTTGTAAATGTAAATATTACTATTAGTAACAATGAGTACAGGACCGATTATTTTTTATTGTACCGGTTCAGAAGACGTACGCGCCCGAGCTGCTTCTCGTTATTTGTCCATACCAAGAAAAAAACACCCGGCTAAACGATGGCCAGGTGTCTCGCTAATATCGGGATTGAAGTTATTCACATTCCGTTGCAGCAGGCTGCCGCTCATTCCAGTTTTGCAGCGAACCCTTGATGTTCGCTTCCTTCTTCTCCCCAAAATATTCGAAGGAAATATAGTGTGGGTACCCCCGTCGTTCAAGCTCCTTAATCAGCGTCCGATTATCAATGTCGCCTTCAAAAATAGGTACCGGGGTGCTCTTGTACCAGTTCGAATGATCCCATTTGTAGTTTTTCAAATGCACATGCTTTACCAAAGGATATAAAATGGGCAATGCATCCATTTGATCAATCCGTTCCACATTCAGGTTGGCTCCGTCAAAAACGAGCTGCAGCCGGGGGTGATCCACTTCCCGAATCAGCGTTTGCACGGATTCTGTGTTGTCGGCGAACGTATCATAATGAACTTCCACGGCGATATCGATTTCATATTGATCGGCCATGGACATGACTTTCTTCACGTCGCGCACGATTTGCCCCCATTGCTCCGGCGACGCGCGTCGCGATGAGATGTGCCCTACAAACGTACGAATCAAGGGGCACTTCAGCTGCCTGGCCACATCAAGCAAGCGGTTCATGGCTTTGAACTCCTGCTTCAAATCCTTCTCGCCTGAAAACCCGCCCGAGAACGTGGTGTATCCGCTAATAGCGGGAACCTCGAGTCCGTACTCCTGCAATCGGGCGTATAATTTATCCAACGGGCCATGTTCCTCCTGGTACCTTTCAATATGCCCCATCCACAGCTCGATCCCATCAAACCCAAGCGGATGCGCCCACTCCAACACTTTTTCGATGGGCCAATCTTTAAATCCCGAAGTGCATACGCTTATCTTCAAGCGGATTCCTCCTCCTGATATTCATGTCTTCATAAACGGAATCGTCCGATTCATGCTTCCCTAACCTCGATGCTCAATTGGTTAAGCACGGCGTTTCTCATCACATCGCTCGGCGCCTGCTGACCCGTCCATAATCGGAAAGACAAAGCCCCTTGATGAACAAGCATGCCTACGCCCCGATGCACATTAGCGCCGATTTTTTGCGCCTCCTTAATCAAGGCCGTCTCGTAGGGATTGTATATGATATCGCTTACGGTCAATCCCGGATGCAGCAGTGACGGAGCCAGAGGCATATGGTTCACATGAGGGTACATCCCTACCGGAGTTGCATTGATCAATAAATCGATGTCGGCCAGCCCTCTCTTCTCCATAACCGTATCCGTTACCGCTTCGGCCTCCACCCGCAAGGCCAACTGCTTCGCCAAGCTGTGCGAGCAGTCGGGCCGCGGGTCGAAAATATGCAGCCGTCCGACTCCCGCACGCGCCAGCGCGGCCGTAACGGAGCGCGCAGCTCCTCCTGCCCCGAGCACAAGCACATTCAACCCGGATACATCGATGCCGCAATCTTCCTGTAACGACTGAATATATCCGGTTCCATCCGTATTAAATCCGATCAGGCGGCCCCGGTCTAAGGAGATGGTGTTTACAGCGCCGATATCGCGCGCCAAGTCGTCAACCTCATCGAGCAGCTCCATAACCGCAACTTTATGCGGAATCGTGACGTTAACTCCCCGGAATCCAAGCGCTTTAATTCCGGAAATCGCGTCTTTTAACTCATTCGGCGGAACCGGGAAAGACACGTACTGATAAGGTAAGCCCAAAGCTTGATACGCCGCATTTTGCATAACCGCAGACATGGAGTGCTCGACGGGATACCCTAATAGCCCTGTCCATTTGGTTTGATTGCTCGTCATGACATCACTGTTCCTTTTTCTAATGCTCACCCTTGCATAAGCTGCGGTATTCGCTTG
The DNA here is from genome assembly GCF_006519665.1 of Paenibacillus sp. tmac-D7. NCBI lineage: Bacteria > Bacillati > Bacillota > Bacilli > Caryophanales > Paenibacillaceae > Paenibacillus > Paenibacillus sp. tmac-D7. The sequence continues at coordinate 17,520 of NZ_VIDW01000055.1, forward strand.
CCGTCATGCCTTCATGCTTGCGAAAAATTTTATTGAAATAAGAAGGATTATAGCCCACCTGCTTGGCGATATCATGAATCTTCCAATCCGTGGATCTGAGCAGTTCTTTCGATTTGTCGATTCTAACCTTGGTCAAAAAATCGATAAACGTCGTCCCGACAATTTGCTTAAAGCCCTTGCTTAAGCGGACGGGGTGAATGCCCAGCTGATCCGCGCATACTTCCAACGAGATATCGTTCATATAACATGTATCAATCGTATCAATCGCACTTTTTACGAAAGACTTTAATTGTGAATCCTGCGTTTCCGAATATTCCTTGGCGAAGGGCGCGAGCACTTTATCGTTGAACCATACGTGGATTTCATCCTGCTCCCGCTTTTTGACCAGTTGCTCGAATAAATTTTCTCCCTTGTAAAGATGATGAGGATTAAACCCGATCTGAATGATCGTCTGAAGTATACTGCCCAACAAATATAACGCCGACTGTAAAAGAGCAAACTCGGTCGTCCGATGGTCCCTCATATCTTCGAAAAATTGACCGATGAGTCTGCCCGCTTCCTCCCCGTCTCCGCGGCGAACCGCAGAATGAATCTCCTTTTCAAGTTGAAACGGATAATAGGAGGCATTGGTCATGGGAGGCAGGAATTCATCCATGTCCAGTACCTGATTGTTTTCCTCCAAAGTACGAAATGGCAGCGTTTGTCTGACTTCCTGCAGCACGTTCGGAATTTCACCGATCAAATCGGTCGATTTCCCGATGCTGATGATCACATTCAATTTCAAAAGCGCATTCAGCGTCGCGGTGATTTCATCGGCTAATTTAAACAGCTCGCTCTTGAATTGGCGCCAATGCTTCTCCGCCGGAAAAGCAACCATCAGTCCGATCGTTAAATCCTGAAAGTTAATGACGGCAGGAGCATCCAATTTACTGCAGGCTAATTCTTCGATAATGTTGGCTGCGGCAAACGTAATCAGTTGTCTATCCTTTTCCAGAAAATTGCCCGGAGAGTTAAAGAAGCCAACCAGTTGTACAACCATGATGGAAAAGCATTTCTCATCGACGTTCCAGCCGAAGTCAATCATGCGATCCCGCAGTTCTTTTTCTGTAAACGAATACAAATGCCCTTGAACGAGCTGCAATAAGAAGCCTTCTCTTAGCATGGACGACTGCTCTTCGATACGGAATTGCAAGTAATGGCTTTCGTGTATCAGCTGCTGCCACTGGTTCTTGATGAAAGAAAACTCGTCCGCTTCTCCGCCGTGCTTCCCGGAACCGGTTTCCCGGAACATGTTGACCAGATGATGAATCGGGCTGTATAGGCGCACCGAGCCGAACCAGGACAGAAAAATGGCGGTCGCAATGCCGACCCCGCTTACAACCAGGATCATTCTCGACATTAAAAGCACGGGAGCGATTAATTGGGAAACCGGTGTAGCCGTAATATAAATCCAGGTGGAATTCGCTCTGGAAAACTTCCCGTAGGAAACCGAATAATCTTCCTTGTTCCACTTCAGAATAAACGAATCGGCCTCCGTACTTCGCTTGAGCACTTCGTTGCCTAAAAAAACGGCCTGATCGCTTGGCGCTTGCACACCGTCCATTCCCGTCGTTACCCATTCTCCGTTTTCCTTGATAATAAAGGAGGACCCTTTCTTATCAACGGTCAGTTCACTGACCATATCATTGAATTTGGACTCGTTTAAAGTAATGATGAGCGCACCGAATCTGGGCAATGCATGGACTAAAGACAAGGATGTGCCCGCTTTGCGGATGGCTGCTTTCGTCCATAGAATAGACCGGTTATCCTGCAGCAACGTATGATAGATGTGGTTGTTTTCCTCGGTCAGCTGTATGATTCCTTCGTCCTCGGAAACGAGCAAACGCTGCCCGTCCACATACAGATAAACCTGATCGATCAACGTGCTTGAACCTTTAATAATCGATAATGACTTGTAGAGCTCTTGCGTGACCAGGAATTGCTTGTAGAAATCGATATCTTTGAGTTTTTCGTCAAACTGCGGATTGAGCGCCCATTGGGAAGCGGTCAGCTCGATATGCGCAAGCTGTTCTTCAATTCGTTCCCGATCCTTCTCCAGCTGACTCCGATGGGTTTGCATCAATTCGTTCTCGATTTGCTCGGTGCCGATAAAGTAAAAGCTTAGACCGATCAAGGCGGCCGGGAAACAAGTGATGATAAGGATAATGATCAATATTTTTTTGTACAAATTGCCTTTACGCATCGCAACACTTTTGTATGACGTCATCCTGTTAATGAGTCTATGCACTATGCTTCGTCTCCATTGGTTTGTTAGAAAAGCTGAAGTCTGCTGCCGCTTGGAAGCTCCAATATCATACTAACTTACGGAGCCGGCATGATCAATCATAAGCTGCCAAGCCGCAGCATTCCAATGAAGCCGTATTCCGGCTTTATTCAGCAATGTCAACGTCAGATCCAACAGCAGCCTTGACCCGTGCTTTGGTTCGCTTGATCATCACGATGGAGAATGCGAAAAGCACCAGGGAAAGCAGCATAATGGTCAACGAGATCGGCCGCTCGAAGAAAATGCTGAAGCTGCCGGATGACATAGCCATGGACTGAATAAAGGACTTCTCGAACATCGGTCCTAACACAAAGCATAAAAGCAGCGGAACGACAGGCCAACGATATTTATGAAAGATATATCCGATCACGCCAAACAGGAGCGATACAAATACATCGAACATGCTGTTATTGATGGAATATGCCCCGATCACGCTAAGAATCAAAATAATGGGAGCCATGATTCCATAAGGAATCCGCGTTAATTTGGCCCACAGCCCGACTAAAGGCAAGTTTAATACAAGCAGCATCACATTCCCGACAAACATACTTGCAATGATCGTCCAAACAAAGGGTCCGTGCTCTTCAAACAGGGTGGGCCCAGGCGTAAGTCCGTTAATCATCAGACCCGCCAGCAATACGGCGAGCGGCGTGGAACTGGGGATCCCCAGCGCAAAAAGCGGGATAAAGCCCGATGAACTCGTTGCATTGTTGGCCGCTTCGGGAGAGGCGACCCCTTCCATGGCCCCGTGACCGAATCTTTCGGGAGTTTTGGACACTTTCTTTTCCAAGTCATAAGCCAGGAAGGTTGTAACGGCTGCGGAACACCCCGGGAGCAGACCGAGGAAGAAACCAACCAAGCCTCCCCTGAGCATCGAATTAGACGTTTGGCGCAATTCCGACCATTTCGGATAAATATTGCCGATTTTTTGAATCGCGATCGTTTTTGTGTTTTCTTCCATTCCTTTGATCACTTCGGTGATAGCAAACAGGCCAATGACAACGCTGATCATGTCAATACCTGCCGTTAACGGTTCGAAACCGAAGCTGAAGCGCATCTTTCCTCCGGTCAGCCCCATCCCTCCCATGGAGAGCAAATAACCGAAAAGTCCCATGATCAACCCTTTTTTCAAAGAGTTGCCGGACAAGTTAACAATAACGGTAAGCGCTAATACCATGAGCGCAAAATATTCGGGAGGGCCGAATTTTAACGCTTGATCGGCAAGCATCGGTGCAAAAAATACGAGGCCGATGACCCCCATCGTTCCGGCAACAAAAGAAGCTATGGCGGAAATACCGAGCGCAGGTCCGCCACGGCCCTGTTTGGCAAGCGGATAACCGTCCAGGCAGGTCGGGACTGCGGAAACTTCCCCCGGAATATTAAGCAGGATTGCGGTGGTAGAGCCGCCATACATAGCGCCGTAATAAACGCCGGCCAACATAATGATGCCTTCTGTAGGTCCGAGTATCGTTGTGAACGGAAGCAAAATAGCAATGGTGGATGTAGGTCCAAGCCCCGGCAGCATGCCGACTAATGTACCGATTATAGCCCCCCACATGGCCATCATGAGGTTCATAGGCGAAAGGGCTTCTGAAAAGCCGTCTAACAGCAAGTTTATTGCTTCCATCTTAACCTTTACTCCCTTAGCCTAAAAATTTAAAATTCCCTCAGGGAACGGCATTCTGAGCCAATAAACAAAAATCAGGTAAATGACCGCTACTTGAATGGTCGAATAAATCGCCGATCTAAGCAAATTGTAGGAGCCGATGACCCTAAATAAAGCTATGGAAACGACGAACGTGCTAAGGGTATACCCTAAAAATTGAAGTAAAATCCAATAAACAAACATGATGCCTACGACGAGGAGCATCCCGCGCATGATTTTAGATTCGGGGAACTCTACCTTGAAGCGCTCCCCTTTCGCGAAGAGCATGAGCAGGCCGAGTAAGATCAAACCTGCGCCTACAACTCCGGGCAATAGGTAATCCCCGACAAACGTACTTACACGCTCGGGATATAAACGTATGGCTTCCGACACCGATATGCCGCCGAAGACGATACTGATCAGCCCGCCGATACGGTCTGACAACATAGGGTATCCTCCTTTCATTCCATGTTTCCTCCAGCCGGGCAAGAGGGAGAACGGTCTCCTGCTTGCCCACGGCTGCCCATCGAACATGCGATCGCATGCTTCCTATAATCGATAGGAACGATTATTGTTTCCTGGGAATTTTCAATGTTTCAGGGCTTACTTTAGCCGCGCCGGCATCCTGCAATAGCCAAGCGGAGGTTGACTGCCAGTCGCGCCAGAACTTCTCTGCTTCATCGCCGGAGATTCCCATAGGTACCACGGCCATTTTCTCCAGCAGTTTCAGGAATTCGGGATCCTTCTGCGCTTCCGAGAACGCTTTCACCAAACTTTGTTTAACAGAGTCAGGGGTATCCTTTTTCACCCAAGCGCCATAAAACGGTCCCCACGGAAGAAACTTCTTCATATCCGGCAACGTTTCCGTAATCGCCGGCACGTCCGGCAGTTCCTTCACCTTCTCATCGTTAACAACGGCAAGCACGCGTACCTTTCCGGCTTTCGCATTTTCGATCGCCGCCGACAAAGCTACGACCGACACGTCAATATGATTGCCGAGCAGCGCCGTGAGAATCGGGCCGTCGCCGTCAAACGGAACCATGTTGAATTTGGTATCGGAGATGGAATTGATCATCGTGGTGACCATGAATGAAAGTCCCCCGGGGCCGCTCGAACCCATTTTAACTTTGCCCGGATTCGTTTTCGCATCCTGTATCAGATCATTCAGCGTTTTATATTTGGAATCTTTCGGTACGGTGATCGTGGCTATACCGCGCCCCATGATGTTGACCGGATAAAATTCATGAAACCCCCGCTCCGAAAGCTGCAGCACGCCGTAGATGCCGGGATTTTCCGCTGAGAACAGCAAGGTGTAGCCGTCCGCCTTTTTATCATAAACGTACTGCGTACCTACCGTGGCGGTTGCGCCGGGCTTGTTCGTGATCGCAATCCCCTGGCCCAGCTTCTTCTCGGCAACCGTGGCTATGGCGCGCGAAACGAGATCGGTTCCTCCGCCCGCTCCGAACGGCACGATGCCCTCGATAGACTTGGTAGGATACTTCGGCTCAGAGCCGTTCGCAGAACAAGCGGTAATCATAAGCATGCTTGCGATTGCCGTAAAAACGATTCCCTTTTTCAAAAACTTTCCTTGGCTATGCAATTTCATTGAATATTCCTCCTATAATCGCTATGGGATGATTAAATGATGGCGCCTTGATCGCGTAATTGCTTTTGCAAGCCCGCTATATCTATATCTTTCGGGGGCACATTCTGCTTACCGCTTAATGCGCACGCTACGCCTGCGGCATGACCTATCGCCATGCATTGCGCCATGACCCTGGTGGAGGCATTGGCATAATGCGTCGTCGAGATGGATCTTCCGGCGACAAGCAGATTGTTTACGTTTCGGGGAATTAAGGTTCGATAAGGAATTTGGTAATCATGATCCAAATATTTTTTTATCGTTTTGTTCTCTCGGGCATCGTGGTATTCGACAGGCCATGCTCCCCAACAAATCGCGTCTTCGAAGGACGCACCCTGCATGACATGCTCTTCGGTCAGAACAAAATCGGCAATGATCCTCCTTGACTCCCTGATGCCGATTTGCGTAGCGATTTCACTCAAATGGGCACTGCCGAACCCTGGAATCTTATCTTTCAAAAATTTACTGTATTCAATACTCGACCTCCTTCCTTCGATTTCCGCATACGTCATTTCCTTGGCGTTCAATGAAGAAAAATCGGATATCCAGTTCATGTTGCAAATGACGGAGTCGCCCACAGCCGACTCCATAAATACGCCGGCAGTCCGAAATAAATCGTATTCGCCGTCATCGATGCTTTGTTGAACCTTGTCCTTAAATGCTTGCCGCGTAATCGTTTTGGCTTCCTGAACCTTTACGTCCCCCATTTTGAACACGGTGGTCGCCGCCTGAATCTGTCCCTTTTCATTCCCGATTACATAAGGGGCGCCGGCCAGAGCGACAATATCCGCATCGCCGGTACAATCGATATAGTTTTTTGAAAATACCCGAAAGATCCCTTCTTTATTCGTAATAATCGCGTACTGGATCTTCGCGTGTTCTTGCTTAACCCCAATCACTTGAGTGTGTAATAATAGATGGATATTGCTGTAATTCAACAACACCCGATCGATGGCATATTTCAACAAGTGATGGTCGCATGTATCGGCGCGATGCTGCCCGAAATCGACGCCTTCTTGTACCCCGCCAAGCGCTCTCAACTCATCGAAGAGTTCATCTCGAATACCGCCTATAATCTTTTTTTGCTTGTCGGCCGAGTAAGCTCCGCAAATGGTGCTCACGGCCGCGGCGGTAGCCATGCCGCCTAGAAATCCGTATTTTTCAATAAGCAAAACCTCTGCTCCGCTCTTCGCCGCCCCAACGGCTGCCCCTATGCCCGCGAACCCCCCTCCCATAACAAAAACATCCGTATGGATATCCCCGGCAAATTTCAAACCTAATTCTTGTGCTGCTGCTTCAAACATTCGAACGCCCACCTTATGAGTTATCCTAATTTTTGCTGCGCTTACTTCCCTCGGGACTTTTTGTATGCTTCATTCATTTCCTGGATATATTTCTGAAAGTTAGCATCGGCTTTCAGCTTTTGAACGAATTGATCCCAAGCTTCAATCGGCTCGGTTCCCATAATAATCTTCGTCTTCAGATCCTGGGATTTTTTGTTAACTTCCGGCATGTACTTATCTCCGGTTTCGGAAATAAGATTTGCCGCCGGGTTGGCCACGCTGTACTTCTCCCGTTCATCGAGCGTAAGTTTGTTTCTTTCGTACAAATCCTTCGGAATGCCCGTAGCGAAAGCTCTTAACGCATACTTGTCGTTCGTTGTGAACACTTGTCCGAAGACTTCCAAGGATACGTTATCCTTAACCGCTTGCTCCGTGGAAACCTTCATCCCGTTCACGACGTTGTAATGAATGCCCTCCATGCCGAAGTTCGCGATGTTGGCGATTTCATCCGTAGCTCCTTTATCCATCATGCTCAATATTTGCTTCATTTTGGATTCCGGCACCCTTTTTGAAATCGCATACATACCGAAATGGCCCGTATCCCGTCCGACAAATCTGCCCCCGGGACCCTGTACATAGTTTAATGGATAATAATCGGCTTTCGGTTCAACCTTCCGCAAATCTCTTAGCAGAATCCAGTCCTGGATGACGGCGGAGGAAAAGACGCCTCCTTTTCCCGCCTTCAGCTGATCTTTCATCCGGGAAAGCTTCATGACGGCAAAATCGGGGTTCACCAGACCTTCGGTGTAGGCTTTATTCCACCATAGCAGCGCTTCCCGGGTCCCGGGCAGCAGATCGGGATGAATGATTTGGTCGCCGTCTACTTTCCAACCGTTGGCATGATTAAATACGTCGCGAGCCCAAGTAAAATAACCCATGTTATCGGCTTCCACCATCCCGACAAACCCGGGGGTATCTCTTAACCCGTTGCCGTCAGGATCTTGTTCGGTGAACGCTTTCATAACTTGATACAAATCGTCCATCGTTTCCGGAACTTCAAGATTCAGCTTATCGAGCCAATCCTTACGAACGATTGGAATTCCATACTGGCCCACCGTGGGACGCGCGCGGGTAATGCCGTAAATTTTATTTTCGATTTTAATATTTTCCCAGGAATCTTTCGGAGCTGCCATCAAATTAGGGTAATGGGTAACGATGTCCGTTAAATCCCAGAAAACCCCTTGTTTCACCGCGCTAACAACGTTCGGCGCGAACGGGTTTTCGATCAACAGCAAATCCGGCAAATCTCCGGAAGCCAGGGTCACGTTCATTTTGTCCAAGTAATTATTTGGAGAATACCACGTTATGTTCAGCTTGACGTTCAGCTTGTTTTCCAGCTCTATCCATATCGGATTGTCCTTCAAAGGGGGTTCTGCACCGCGGAACGTAGTCATGATGCTTACCTCAAGCGGTTTGTCCGGATTTTGTTCTTTTCCTCCTTTGTTCATCCCGTTTTCGTTGCTTGTGCATGCGCTCAGTACGGAAGCCGTAAAACAAACCAAGACAAGCAGCGCCTTGACTCCTTTTCGACCTCTTTCTTTTCCAGGCATCTTATACCTCCTTGGCAATGTCACATTCATAAGGTAATTGATTTGGCGATTAGCGGCAACCATACTTTTTTTCCAGCCCAAGCTTCGCTAATTCGCTACCTTCCAAGCATGATAGCACTTTTTTTCGCAGCTTCAATCCCTTGAGAAAAAAAATACTATAAAAGCACATTCAAATTCATGCGCGGTTGCTCCACGCTCACGGAACTCTGCGGCGATGGCCGGGAGTCAAGGTTTTCAAACCCGTGCCCTTCCGTTATAATAAGAACAATTTGAAGCACGGGAGTGGACGAATCATGAACTATAAAATGATCGCGATCGACATTGACGACACCTTGATCAACGATGACAAACAAGTAACCGAAGGCACGAAGAAAGCGCTTGCCGCAGCCATAGCCAGCGGCGTTGTCGTAACGCTCGCTACCGGCCGCATGTATGCGTCCGCCCGATCGATCGCCGAACAGCTCGGTCTGAACGTACCGTTGATCACTTATCAAGGCTCGCTTGTGAAAAACGCGATAGACGGCAACGTCTTGTACGAGCGCTGTGTGCCGGCTTCCGCCGCGCAGCTCATTTTCGATTATTGCGAGCGCAACGGACTGCATCTGCAGTTGTATGTGGACGACCAATTATACGTGAAAGAGCGTAACGAAAAGGCGGAAGCGTATGCCTCGTTATCCAAGGTCCCTTTCATCGTCGAACCGGATTTCCGATCCTTGGCCGGCAAGCCGTCGAACAAGCTTCTGGTGATCGACGAGCCCGACAAGCTGGACAGCGTCGCCGCCGAGCTGCGCGGGTTATTGGGGCAGCAGGTGCACATTACGAAATCGAAGCCGCATTTTCTGGAGATCGTTCACGCGGAAGGAACGAAAGGACATGCGCTGGCTCATCTGGCCGGCCATTTCGGCTTCGATTTGGAGAAAGTCATCGCCATAGGCGACAGCTGGAACGACCGTGAAATGCTGGAGGCGGCCGGTCTTGGCGTGGCCATGGCCAACGCCGTCGACCCGTTGAAGGCGATCGCCGATTACGTGACGCTCAGCAACAATGAGGACGGTGTCAAACACGTCGTGGATAAATTCATACTCCAAACCGTTTAGCGAAAGGCGCGCGGTTCGGACGGACAAGAAGAGGCGAAAAGCGACAAGCCTCTTCTTTTTTCTTGTTCACCTTTGCAGTATTGCTACATATAGTTGGGTAAGGTTTCTATTAGGCATCAGCCTATCCGATAGCAACTTACTAGCAGAGGGGAGATTTACAATGGTTAAACCTACGAACGGAGATCCGGACCGCGGTCTTTTTCCCGGGACGCCGGGCGGAC
>NZ_VIDW01000056.1:0-26782 GCF_006519665.1 Paenibacillus sp. tmac-D7
CGTATACGTCAACCCCTCGTTATTGCCAAGCGTGACGGCGCCGGAACGCCGGCCGCGGCCGGAGGCGCTGCTGCGTCACCGCTGCTGCTTGCGGTCGCACCGGCTGACGCCGTGTCGACCTGCGTCTTCGGCTGACGTCCGCGGCGCCTTGGGACCGCGCTTGCGTCCGCCTGCTGCGCCGAAGCGGGGCTGGCGGGTGCGGTTGGCCGCTCCTGCGGGCTACTCGCCTCAGGAGCGGGGACTCCGCCGCTTCCCGCCGTCACAGCGGCGGCAGTGCCAGCTTGTGCTCCTTCGATGACGGTTAGCTGGGGTGCACCCTTGCGTTGATGCCGGCGTTCCTTTTCCTTCATCCGTTCGCGTTTACGTTTGGACATTGTTGGTATTGAGCCTCCTATCGTGTACGCAGCCCATTGCCGCTAATCTGTCATTCCACGGGCGATAAGCCGTTTCCGCAAGCTATTTCTCTCATGCTATTCATCATTCGCTGTCTTTTTCCCCCGCTACTTGCCAATCCATTCGCGGCGCAGGGCGAACATGTCCCGCAGTTCATCTGTGGTCATCTCTGTGACCCAATTTTCGCCGGCTCCGACGATTTGCTGACTAAGGCCGAGCTTGCGCTCGATCATCTCATCGATGCGTTCCTCTAACGTGCCGAGGGTGATGAACTTGTGCACCTGCACGTTTTGGGTTTGTCCAATACGGAAGGCGCGGTCGGTGGCCTGGTTCTCTACAGCAGGATTCCACCAACGGTCGAAGTGGAAGACGTGGTTGGCCGCCGTCAGATTGAGTCCCGTTCCTCCCGCCTTCAGCGAGAGGATAAAGATGCCTCCCCCTGTTTCGGCACCAGCTCCCGGTCGCTTCCCTGCCTCTGCAGCTTCCACTCCAGCGCCTATCGGCTTCCCGGCCGATGCGGCCGCCTCTCCCTGAAACCGCGCAATCATCGCATCGCGCTGCTTCTTCGGAACGCCTCCGTGCAGGAAGTAAACGGTCCCGCCCAGCTCCCGCTCCAGGATCGCCTTCAGCATATGGCCCATCCCCACGAACTGGGTGAAAATCAGGCAGCTGTCGCCTTCATCCCGAAGCTCATGAACGAGCTCCAGAAGGCGCTCCACCTTACCGGACCGGTCCTCCCAGGTTGCGGGTCCCGGCTCAGGCTCCTTCAGGAACAGCGCGGGATGGTTGCAAATTTGCTTCAGCTTCGTGAGTGTGGCCAGAATGAGCCCTTTTTTCTCCATACCGGTTAAGGAATCAATGCGATTCATCAAGTCTTGGACGACGTTCTCGTAAAGGCTGGCCTGCTCCAGCGTCAAGGAAACGTACGCCTTCGTCTCGGTTTTATCCGGCAGGTCGAGCTGGATCGCCGGGTCCTTCTTCACGCGTCGCAGCAGGAACGGTCGAATCAGCTTTTGCACCTGCTCCACCAGTTCGGGATCGCCGCCTTTTTCAATCGGATTCACGTACTTGTGAGTAAACGCGCTCAAGCTGCCCAAATACCCCGGATTTATAAAATCAAAAATCGACCACAGCTCAGTCAACCGGTTCTCAATCGGCGTTCCCGTCAGGGCAATCCGGTGGAGCGCGTCGAAGCGGCGGATGGCGGCCGACTGCTTCGTATGCACGTTCTTGATGTTCTGCGCCTCGTCCAGGCCGATGACGTCCCAGACGACGGAAGAGCATTCAGCTTCGTCCAGCTGAGCCAAATTGTACGAGGTGAGAACGAGATCAAAGCCGCTCACAGCCTCGATGAAAGCTTCGCCCTTAGCCCGCTGCGGACCGTAATGCAAATAGACGCGCAGCGTAGTGGCAAACCGTTCCAGCTCCTTCTGCCAGTTGCCGAGCACCGAGGTCGGGCAGATGAGAAGCGCAGGGGCCTGCTTCGCAGCGGCACGGTCATGCGACCTCGCCCCGGCCAAGCTCACCGTCCCGTTCCGGGCGTGGAGCAAGTACGCAATAAACTGGATCGTTTTGCCGAGACCCATATCGTCGGCAAGACATGCGCCCAAGCCGAACTGGCGCAGGAACAGCAGCCACGACACGCCTGCCTTCTGGTAATTGCGCAGGCCCGCCTGGAGCGTAACCGGCGGCTCTACGATCGGGATGCGGCTCATATGCTGCAAGCGTCCGATCAGCTCTGCCATATGGCTGTTAAGCTCCACCTCGATGCGAAGCTCCTTCGTTTCAGCCTCCTGCTGCTCCGCATCGACCGTACCATTGTCCCCGCGACCCGCTCCGAGCAAATGCAGCTCCAGCACCTCCCGGAACGACAGGCCTTGCTTGCCGACTCGCTTCATCGCCTGACGCACCGCCGCAACGAAGGCCGGGTCTAATTGAATCCAGCGGCCGCGGATATAGAGAAGACGCTTCTTCTCCGCCGTCAGGCGGGCGAATTCCTCCTCGGAGAAATCTAGCTCCCCGACGGCGACCTTCCAATCGAATTTCATCAGCTGGTCGGCGCCGAAGAACGATTCGCTTCTGGAACCGACCGACGACTTCAACTGAGCCTTCAACCGAGGCTGTGAGCGCCGCAGCTCCTCCCACCAAACAGGCAGAAAGACGGAAAAGCCTGCCTGCAGCAGCTTCAAGCTATCCTCATTCAGAAAACGCCACGCCGCCTCATCCGTCAGCCGTCCTGGCAGCCTGTCCTCGCCGGGCGAACGCTGCTCAAACAGCTCGGGTACGAGACTTTCCGCCCGTTCGAACAAAGCCCCCAGCTTACGTTCAACATGCTTCTCCCAAGCGAAGGGAATGCGGCCTGCAAAACCTTCAGCAAGCGCACGGACAGTTTTCCCGTCCAACTCCCCTTCCACCATCATATTCGGGTCATGCTTGTCCTGAAGCAGCATACGCAGCGTCCAGAAGGAGTCCTCCGAGTTTCCGGCATCGTCCCCTTCCGAATCCATGTTCGGCTCGACCAATTGAAGGCAGATGCGAAAAGGAATCTCGTCCTTCTTCCAGCTAACGGCGGTCAACCATTCCTCTTCATCGAGCGCAAGAGCAGATGGAACCTTCTCCTCGGCGAACGGCGCAGCCGTCAATAACGGCTGTTCCTCACAAAGCTTGTCCCAGGCCTCGCGAACAGCGGGCTCGCTGACGAGCAGCTCCTCCACGGCCTGCGTGAACCAGCGCGATGCGTCAATTCCCTCCGCCAGCAGCTCCTCGTGCAGCTTTGCATACAGCTCCTGCTGCTTATCAGGCAGCAGCGGCTTCCACTCCCGCTTGCCCTCGTGCCACGCGCTCGCTTCCGGCGCGTACCAGCCATGGACCAACGCCTCACGCAGCAAGCTTGCCGCCTGCTGCGCCAGCTTGAGCTTATCCGACCACTCAACAGGCAGATGGAGCGAATTTCCGGGAGCCGCGAAGTAATCCAGCGCATCATAAGGCGACAGGACCAACGACTCCCCGCGGAAGCCGGTTCCTTCCCGGAGCAGCGTTCCATAGAGGCTGCGGGGGTGCCACGCAAACAGCCTCATCCGTAGCTGCGAACCGGACAAAGACAGCTCCGACTCTTCCCACAACAGCCATTCGCCGCTCTCCAGCTGTTCCCCCTCCACCATGACGGCATCAAGATCCAACATTACGCATCCCCCTCTTTCCCAGCTCCTGCTGAAAGGCCCGGAGTCGCGAATACTTGACGCTGACATGAGACAAGTAACGTTCCCATTGATCCTGCTTCTTCAAGCGACGGTACAGCGATTCCAGCCTTTTCATCAAACGCACCGCCTTCTTGTAAGAATCCCGGTTTTTCTCGGCAATGAAGCGTTCTATGCCGTGATGAAACCAGGGGAGCAGCAAATCCTTGCGGTTTGTCTCCACCGGCTTATAATCGCTGACGCGCAGATCGAGCGGCGTAATCCCGAGGGCCATTTGGATGTCGACCCACTCTTGAAACCGTTCGTGCTGCAGCAAGTAGGCCGAATAATACGGCATACTGCGCGGGATTAAGGCCATGACGGCGCGTTTCCATCGATCTTCCGCGTCCACGTGCGGAAGAACCGTAGCCCAGAGAGAGAAATACGATTCCTCCGCTCCATATCGAATCATGGGGACGAATGGAACCATCCACTCCAACCAGATCATCATCCGTTCCCATTGCCGTTCCGCTGCGAAGCCATGCAGGTAAGGATAAAACAGCATAGGAGATTTATGGTTCAATTGCTCCGCTTTCCGCATCGCCGCCTCATCCTGCCTGTCATGCACATCAAATCCGAGCGACGCCAGAATGTATTGATCCGCTTGTTTCGGTGCTAGCGAATCGCTTCGCAGCGCCCGGTTCAGACGCGTCTTCTCCCGGTCAACCCGATCCTGCCTCCAGAGCAGACCCCACCAGGTGGACGTGTACACATAGGACCAGGGGATCGGGCCGGAAAACGCCGGAAAAGCGTGCGCAGCCAAATAATCGGCCATGCTCTGAAGCCGATCCTCGTACAGTCGGTTGGCCTCGTCCGTATCGATCTCGCCCAATAGTTCGACTAATCTGTCGCAGCACCTTTCGGCGATCTCCTGTCCGCTTTCCGCTGCCGCATAGCTATCGTAATAACCGAGGTACCGATTGCGATTAGCGACAACCTGATCCGCAAGCTGCATCACGAACAAAAGCACCTGAAGCTCGTATAGCAAGCGAAGTGTCGGCTTCCAGTCCGCCCCGGCAAGTCTCATCAGCTTACCCGTCACATGATCGTACATCCCTTGAATGGCTCGAAGATTCGAATAATGTTCGACAGGAAAGGTACTCTCGAAATAACGATACCAATCCTCCGTGTTAGAATTGGGGCTGGGCGCGGCAGCCTTCAAGGGCGCCTTCCCAGCCGCACTCTGGGCGACGGCAAGAGCCGCTTCCGACGCAGCAACTTGCCGCCGCTCGTCGAAGGCCGGCGTAACCACAGAATTGGCCCCCCATCCGCTGCCTCCCGGCATCAAAAGCTTATAGGCATCGAATGCCAGATCCTCTTCCAAAAACAAGAAGGCGAGGGCCGCCAGATGCTCACAAGAGGCTCCCCTCTGGCACGTGCAGGTGCTTGTCTGAAAACCGTCCTTCACCAGCTTCGCATCGCCGCTGCCGCCATTACCGTAAGCTCGGCTCCCTACAGTACCGCCAACCATACCGCCCTCGTCATAACAATCAAAGATCAAGCCCTTGCTATAAAGCTTCCAGCCCTGCTGCAGTATAGGGTAACTGAAATAACGATAGGCAAGCTTCACCCACTCGTTCCACGTTCGCTCCTGCATCCTTGTCCTCCCGTTCCAACCATCGCTGCAAAATAAGTCTAATTATATCACAATATTTACGTCGATTTAGATGCAGGCGCCGCAGTTTTCCGCCGCCGCCCCCAGTCCCACAACGCAAAGAAGCAGCACCCCATAAAGGATGCTGCTTCTCGAAAGCAGGCAGGTCGGATTAGAATCCGCCCATGCCGCCCATACCACCCATGCCGCCCATATCAGGCATAGCAGGTTTGTCTTTTTCCGGTTTGTCTGCGATCACAGCTTCGGTTGTCAAGAACATCGAAGCGACGGACGCAGCGTTTTGCAACGCGGAGCGCGTTACTTTCGCAGGGTCGACGATACCGGCTTCGATCATGTTGACCCATTCGCCGGTAGCGGCGTTGTAGCCGATGCCTACGGATTCTTTCTTCAGGCGCTCAACGATAACGGAGCCTTCTTGACCCGCGTTAGCTGCGATTGTGCGAACAGGCTCTTCCAGAGCGCGCAGAACGATGTTCACGCCCGTTTGCTCGTCGCCGTCAGCCTTCACAGCCGATACAGCTGCGTAGACGTTCACAAGCGCTGTACCGCCGCCTGCAACGATACCTTCTTCAACGGCAGCGCGAGTTGCGTTCAGAGCGTCTTCGATGCGAAGCTTGCGCTCTTTCAGCTCAGTTTCGGTAGCTGCGCCGACTTTAACAACCGCTACGCCGCCGGCCAATTTAGCCAAACGCTCTTGCAGTTTTTCTTTATCGAACTCGGAAGTTGTTTCTTCCAGTTGTGCGCGAATTTGCGATACGCGAGTGCCGATATCCTTCTTGTCGCCGGCGCCGTCCACGATGATCGTGTTTTCTTTCGTCACGCGGATTTGGCGAGCGGAACCGAGTTGGTCCGGAGTCGTCGATTTCAATTCCAGGCCGAGCTCTTCGGTAATCACTTGACCGCCAGTCAAAGCTGCGATATCGCCCAGCATCGCTTTGCGGCGATCGCCGAAGCCAGGAGCTTTAACCGCTACGCAAGTGAACGTACCGCGAAGACGGTTCACAACCAGCGTTGCCAAAGCTTCGCCTTCTACGTCTTCTGCGATGATCAAGAGCTGCTTGCCGGATTGAACGACTTTCTCAAGCACAGGCAGGATCTCTTGAATGTTCGTGATTTTTTTATCGGTGATCAAGATATATGGATTTTCCAGAACGGCTTCCATTTTATCCGTATCCGTAATCATGTAAGGAGAGATGTAGCCGCGGTCGAATTGCATACCTTCAACGACTTCCAGCTCGGTTGCGAAGCCTTTGGACTCTTCTACGGTGATAACGCCGTCTTTGCCCACTTTTTCCATAGCTTCGGCGATCAATTGGCCGACTTCATCGTCAGCAGCGGAGATCGCAGCAACTTGAGCGATGGATTGTTTGCCTTCGATCGGTTTTGCGATGCTGGCAAGCTCGCTGACAGCCGCTTTAACCGCTTTTTCGATCCCTTTGCGGATAACCATCGGGTTAGCGCCTGCCGTTACGTTTTTCAACCCTTCGCGGATCATCGCTTGTGCAAGAACCGTAGCGGTTGTCGTACCGTCGCCGGCAACGTCGTTCGTTTTCGTAGCAACTTCTTTAACGAGCTGTGCGCCCATGTTCTCGAACGCGTCTTCGAGTTCGATTTCTTTGGCGATCGTCACGCCGTCATTGGTGATCAGCGGGCTGCCGAATTTTTTCTCAAGAACGACGTTGCGTCCTTTCGGTCCCAATGTAACTTTTACGGCGTTCGCCAAAGCGTCAACCCCGCGAAGCATCGAACGACGTGCTTCTTCACTAAATTTAATTTCTTTAGCCATGAGTATACCCTCCCGATTGGAAAATGTTTATGGTTAACGATTCGGATATTTTCCTAAGTAGTGGAGCCAAACTTAAGTATATGACGAGGCGCTTTCGAACTTGTCCTACAAGATGGCAAGGACGTCGCTCTCACGCATGATGAGCAGCTCGCGGCCTTCAAATTTAATTTCTGTACCTGCGTATTTGGAGAAAATCACGCGATCGCCTTCTTGCAGCTCAAGCGGAACGCGAACGCCGTCTTTGAGTGCACCGCTGCCGACTGCTACGACTTTACCCTCTTGCGGCTTTTCTTTCGCCGTGTCCGGCAGTACGATACCGCTTGCTGTCGTTTCCTCCTTAGCGATGGCTTCGATAACTACGCGATCACCCAACGGTTTGATCATGAGAAAATAGCCTCCTTTGAAATATGATACTGAGTTTTTTATTAGCACTCGAACCTCATTAGTGCTAACAACAATTCTTATGATACTCACTTCGCACTCATTTTGCAAGTAGTTTTACAACATTTTTGCACCTTCATCATTGTCTCCTGGGGTCTTTTAAAATATACCGACAGCAAACAACAAAAAAGCCTGTCATTCGACAGGCTTAAGCGCGCTCTCCGCTTCCCACGCTTGATCTTGGAGCTGCTGCTTGCGATAAATCAGCGACGATAAATACACGCTGAACTCGTACAGTATAATCATCGGCAAGGCGACGACAATGGCGGACAAAGCATCCGGCGGCGTGATCATCGTAGCGACGACAACGAGGATCAAGTAGGCGAAGCGGCGCACTTTTTTCAGCAGCTTCGGGTTCAGCAGACGAATCTTGGTCAAGAACATCACGACAATCGGCAGCTCGAACACGAGGGCGATCGGAATCAGGATATTAAACATGAAGGAGAAATATTGCGCGATCCCATAAGTTTCGCTTAGCTGCAAGCTTTGCGCGATCGAGGTCGTGAACAGGAAGGCCATGCGAAATACGACGAAATACCCGAAAGCCAATCCGATCAGAAACATGAGAAAGGCAAACGGCACGAAAATGAGCGACGCTTTGCGCTCCACTTCCCGCAAACCGGGCTTCAGAAATCCCCAAATTTGCAGCAGCGTAAACGGAAGGGTAATCAAAAGCCCTGTGGCCAATGCAAAATTCATATACATCTTAATGGAATCCCACGGGGAAAACACGTTCCAATTAATCGTGTTCGCAGGGGGGATCGTTTTTAAATATGTAATTAACGGCTTCGCCGTGAACAGCCCGATCGCCATCCCGACGATCAGCACGACGACGACCCATATAATCCGCTTGCGAAGCTCGGTTAAATGCTCGACCAGACTCATGCCCTCTTCTTGACTCATCGTTACACCTGCCTTTAACGTTTACGCACCGCTCAATCCGGCAACCGGCGCGGATTGCTGCGGGAATCGGCGGCAATGCGCGGCGGGGTGGCGTCGCCGCTCGGCGCAGATTCGGATGCCGATGCCGCGGGCTTTTCGACGGGCTGCGGCGGTTCAGGGGCAGCCTCATGCTGCGACGGCGTCACGTCTTTACGCTGCGCCTGCTCCGGCTCGTCGTTCAACAGATTTTGCGCCCCTTGCTTAAATTCGCGAATCGCACGGCCGAGCGAGCGGCCGATCTCCGGCAGTTTCGCCGGTCCGAATACAATAAGTGCGATGACGGCGATCAGCAAAAACTCAGAAAATCCGATATTCCCAAACATGGCCTCTCGACCTTTCCTCCAAATTTCAAAGCCCTATGGCGCCAGACACGCCTGTGTCAGCAATGGTGCAAACCGCCGTAACCGAGCTCGGTAATGTCCCGGCGCGTAATCGTTTCACCGGCGCAAATCCGCGGCAGCAGCACATCGAACGACGTATGCGGATCGTGCATGACGCAGCCGGGGAGCCCCATCACCGGCACCCCCTCCAAATAACCGACGAGCAGCATGGAGCCGGGCAGCATCGGCGTCCCGTAGCTGACAATATCGGTTCCCGCCTGCTTGATCGCACCCGGCGTGCGGTCGTCGGGATCGACGGACATGCCGCCGGTCAGCAGGATCAAGTCGGCGCGATCCTCACGCAGAAACCGCAGAATCTCACGCGCGATCGTCTCACTCTCATCCGGCGCCAAGCGCTGCTCGATAACCTCCGAACCGAGCGCCGCTAGCTTCTCCCGTACGACCGGTCCGAATTTATCTTGAATACGGCCTTTGAACACTTCGCTCCCCGTCGTAATCAGGCCCACGCGCAGCGGCCGGAAAGGCTTCACCTCGACAAGCGGGAACGCGGCCGAAGCGGCCGCCCGCTCCGCCTGCTCCACCTTCGCTTCTTCGATCACGAGCGGAATGACCCGCGTGCCCATCAGCGCTTGCCCCGGCTTGACGACGGCGTTCGTGCGAATCGTCGACATGATCACCTGATCGATGTCATTCACCGCGTCGATGCGCGCCTGATCGATTTTGACCAGCCCGTGGATCGTCGACTTTAACGTAATTTTCCCTTCGTGCGGCTCCGTCAATTCCACGTTAGGCCCTTGGGCCGCTTGCGCCAGCCGAAGGGCCGCTTCGTCCTCGTGCAAATACCCGGCTTGCAGCTTCAACGTATAAATATGCTCTTTGCCAATGCTGAGCAGCGCCGGAATGTCCTCTTCGCGGATAACATGGCCCTTCTTGAACAACCGCCCCTTGAATTGACCAGGAATGATCTGCGTAAGATCATGGGCAAGCACCAGCCCGACCGCTTTCTCAACCTCGACTTCTTCCATCATCGAATCAGGCTTCATAGCCATGATCCCCCTCGCGTCCTGTTAAAATCGAAAGCGCATGAGGCAGCTGGTCCATCACGGCGGATAAGTTCTCGGACACGCCCTTCGGGGCGCCCGGTAAATTCACGATGAGCGACTTCCCGCGGATGCCGCAGACGGCCCGGGACAGCATGGCCCGACGCGTCTTCTGCATGGAATACAGCCGCATCGCTTCCGCGAGTCCCGGCACCTGCCGGTCAATCACTTCCAGCGTCGCTTCCGGCGTCACATCCCGGAGTGCCAAACCGGTTCCGCCCGTCGTTAGAATCAGATCGGCTTTAAAGTAATCGGTCATCTCGATCAAGGCGGCCATAATTTCATCCTTCTCATCCGGCACGATCCGATACTCGATGATTTCGCCGTTCATCTCCTCTTCGATTAATTCCCGAATGACCTGCGCACTAGTGTCTTCCCGTTCTCCGCGTGAACCGCGGTCGCTTGCCGTCAAGATCGCCACTTTCCAGCGCATAAGCCTGCTCCTCCCCCTGATTCGTTTCAAATCCCGACTTTGACATTAAGATGATGTATGTAGGTAATCGCCGCTTTTTCCGCCCGTTTTGCTGACCAGCAGGGTCGGACCGATCTGCATCGATTTCTCGGCGGCTTTGCACATGTCGTACACCGTAAGCGCGGCGGCGGACACGGCGGTGAGCGCCTCCATTTCCACCCCGGTCTGCCCCTTCGTACGAACGGTCGCTTCAATATAAAGCTCGGTTTCCCCGTTGTTGTCGAACTCGACATTGACCCCGGTTAAAAATAGCGGATGACACATCGGAATCCAGTCCGACGTTTTCTTAGCCGCCATGATCGCCGCCACCTGGGCGACGCCCATTACATCGCCTTTGCCGATCCGTCCTTGCAGGATCAGCTGCAGCGTCTCGGGACGCATCGTCACCGTCGTCCGCGCGGTCGCTGTGCGGGTCGTTTCGGACTTGTCCGATACATCGACCATGCGCGCACGTCCTTGCTCGTTGAAATGCGTCAGCGGCGATAGCGCAGCGTCTTTCGCCGTCTCTTGATCTTCTTCCCGTTTAGTCAAGGACAATCGCCCCTCCCTCCACATAACGCCGCGACTCGGTCACCAGCTCGTTAATGCGAAAATCGAACAGTCCCATCGGCACCTCGTCGATGATTTGCTCTTCGAAGGCCGGCGCCACAATGTACGGCTTCGGCAGACCGGTGCGCACATACTGCTGTATGAAACGGTCATAGAAGCCGCCGCCATACCCGAGCCGCCCCATGTTTAAGTCAAAGGCGAGTCCAGGCACAATCACGACGTCGATTTGCCGAATATCGAACAGCTGCGGCGCCTTAGCCACCGGCTCGCGAATTCCCCAAGTGCCCCGCTCCAAATCGGCGTAGGATTTAATTTCATATAGTTTAAGCTGCTTATGCGCAGTCACGATCTTCGGGACAACTACCCGCCAAGGCCGTTTCCAGCACGCTTCCAACACGGGCGTTACGTCGACCTCTGTCTTGACCGGCATATACGTCAGCAGGGTCGGCTTGCGGCGGACAGACGGATCCGGCTGCAGAAGCTCTTCCAGACGGGCCATCAGCTTGCGGCTGATCGCCTCGGATTTGGCCTGACGCTCGTCCTCCCCGATGGCGGCCCGCACCGCCTCGGCCTCCCGCCGAAGCTTGATTTTTCTCTCTTTAATGTTCATGACCGGCCTCTTTTCAACAGGCAATTCAACACTTGCTCCAGAAGGAACAAGTTCCGTTTTGTTAAGAAACATCCATTTTCACCAGTTTACAATAAATAAGCAATAAAAAAAAGCAGGCCGCTCCCTGTTCTTCGACTGCAGCCGTAGAAGGGACTCCCCAGGAATCGGACAAGCCGCCGGGTAAACGGAAGGAAATCGAAAAAACGGAGCGAATATGCTACACTTATAGTCGTAAAACCGCGAAAAAGAAACGTAAATGAACGCATATACAAGCTGGGAGGCTTCAGAATTATGCTTTTGCAAGTATCGGGGATTACCAAAAGCTACGGCGTTACGACCGTGCTTTCCAATATAACGCTGCAGATCGAAGCCCGCGAACGCATCGGCCTTGTCGGGGTGAACGGGGCGGGGAAATCGACGCTGCTGCAGATCATTGCCGGCGAGCTGTCGTATGATGAGGGCAACATTTTTAAAGCGAAGGAAACGAAAATCGGCTACTTGCGGCAAAACACCGGTCTCGCCTCGGATCGTTCCATCTGGAACGAGCTGATGAGCGTGTTTGCGGGCATGCTGGAGATGGAGGAAGAGATTCGCCGCCTGGAAGCGCGCATGTCCGAACCCGACGTGCTCGCCGACGAGAAAAAAACGGAGGACACGATGCGGCGTTACGCCGAGCTGTCCGACGCGTTCCGCGCCAAGGGCGGCTATGAGATCGAAGCGAAGGTGCGGGGCGTGCTGAACGGTATGGGCTTCGGCAGCATGAATGCCGACACCCCCGTTCAGGCGTTAAGCGGCGGTCAGAAGACGCGGCTGGCGCTGGCCAAGATGCTGCTCGAAGCGCCGGATCTGCTGCTGCTCGACGAACCGACCAACCATCTGGACATTCCGACGCTGACGTGGCTGGAGCAATACCTCCGCTCCTACCCCGGGG
Organism: Paenibacillus sp. tmac-D7; assembly: GCF_006519665.1. Lineage (NCBI taxonomy): Bacteria > Bacillati > Bacillota > Bacilli > Caryophanales > Paenibacillaceae > Paenibacillus > Paenibacillus sp. tmac-D7. The sequence continues at coordinate 12,417 of NZ_VIDW01000056.1, forward strand.
CAATTCTGGTCGTGTCTCACGACCGTTACTTCCTGGACGCGCTGGTCGATGCCATCTATGAAATCGAGCGCAACTCGTCCAAACGGTACACCGGCAATTACTCGCGGTACATCGAGCTGAAAGAAGCGGACTACGAGATTCAATTGAAACAATATGAAAAGCAGCAGGATGAAATCGCCAAGATGGAAGAATTCGTACAGCGGAATATTGTGCGCGCGTCCACAACGAAACGGGCCCAAAGCCGCCGCAAGGCGCTTGAGAAAATCGAACGGCTGGACAAGCCGCTCGGAGATCTCAAGCGAGCCAGCTTCGCCTTTGAGATCGAAGCGCAGACAGGCCGCGAAGTGCTCGACGTCCGCGGTCTAAGCGTGTCTTATGACGGGCGAAATCCGCTGGTGCGCAATGTCACGTTTCAGCTGCGGCGAGGCGACACGGCGGCATTGATCGGTCCGAACGGGATCGGCAAAACGACGCTGCTCAAAACGCTCATCGGCCAGCATCAACCCGACCGGGGCACCTATCAGTGGGGAACTAACGTTAAGATCGGGTATTATGATCAGGAACAAACTGGCCTCAATCCGAACCATACCGTGCTCGAGGAGGTATGGAACGCGTTCCCTCATTTAGAGGAAGCGCGGATTCGCACGGTGCTCGGCAATTTTCTGTTCAGCGGCGAGGACGTCTTCAAGAAAGTCGGATCGCTCAGCGGCGGCGAGAAGGCCCGGGTTGCGCTAGCCAAGCTGATGCTTCTGAAAGCGAACGTGCTCATTCTCGACGAGCCGACCAACCATCTGGACTTGTATTCGAAGGAAGTATTGGAATCGGCGTTGATCGATTACGAAGGGACGCTGCTTTTCATTTCGCATGACCGGTATTTCCTCAACAAAATGGCCGAAAGCATGCTCGAGCTCGCCCCTGACGGGGTCACCGTCTACCTGGGCAACTATGACGATTATGTCGAGAAAAAGCAGGAGCTCGCCGAAATCGAGCAGGAGCGGCTGGCGCAGGAGGCGGCAAAGCGCGGCGGAACAAGCAAAGGCGCGGAAAGCGCCGCGGGTTCGTCCGCCAGCGCACAGGCGGCCCCGGCGAACGGCTATGAGGCGAATAAGCAGGCCAAACGCGAGGAACGCAGCCGTCAGCGCAAGCTCGAGCAGCTCGAGGAGCAAATCGCCCGGCTGGAGAATGAAATTTCCGAGCTGGAAAGCGAGCTGGCCCTGCCCGAGGTGTACAACGATTACGTGCTCGTGCAGCAAAAGAATACAGCCATGGAATCCAAGCGCAGCGAGCTGGCAACCTGTTATGAACAGTGGGAGCAGCTGGCGGAGTCGTAATCATAAGTGTCATTGCGTGTAATCATGTAAGGAAGGGCGCCTGGGAGGGCGCCTTTCTTCACATCGGGGCGGAATCGGGTCGAACCGGCGGGACAACCCTACAGGCTGGAACCTTTGCCATTCATCTCATTTGCCAATCGTTAGAGGAGGGACGCAACTTGTTCGATGAAGCGGATAAACACCGTAATAAGAAGGCGTTGATCATCGGCGGCGGTATCGGCGGATTGGCCGCTGCCCGGGCGCTGCACATGCAAGGCTGGGAATGCTGCGTATGCGAAAAAGCAGACTCCCGCACCGGCGCAGGCGCCGGCATCGTTCTGGCCGCCAACGCCATGAAGGCGCTGGACCGGCTTGGGGCCGGGGATGCCGTCCGCGCTCAAGGCTCGCCAGTTCGGCAGGGCTTGATCCGCACTTGGGACGGCAAGCGGATCACCCGTCTCCCGGTCGAGGAGCAAGCCAGACGGTTCGGCTCGGAGAGCTGGATGATCCATCGGGCCGACCTCCATGCCGTGCTGATCGCGCTGCTGCCCGTCGATACGATCATTTATGGACGGCGATTGGTGCGATTCGAGCAAACGGAGTGGAACGTGACGGCGCATTTTGAGAATGGGGAAACCGCGACCGGTGCCCTGCTGATCGGGGCCGACGGCTTGCATTCCACCGTGCGCCGGGCATTGTTCGGCCATACCCCGCTGCGCTACGCCGGGTTCACCGCCTTCCGCGGCATTTGCCGGTTTCCGGAAGCGCGCATCGCGGGCAACGTCGGCGAAGGCTTCGAAGCATGGGGTCCCGGCGTGCGGTTCGGCGCCACGCCGATCGGCCGCGGGGACATCTTCTGGTTCGCCGCCGTGAACGCACCCGAAGGCTTCACCGTCCCGCCCGGCCGGCGAAAGCCGGCGGTGCTCTCGCATTTGCGCGGCTGGGCGTCTCCGGTCGAAGCGCTGATCGAAGCGACGGACGAAACAGCCGTCCTCTCGCACGACGTCTTCGACCGGACTCCGCTCCCGCGCTGGAGCGAAGGACGCGTCACGCTGCTTGGCGATGCCGCTCATCCGATGATGCCCAATCTCGGGCAGGGCGGCGCTCAGGCGATGGAGGATGCACTGGTGCTCGCACGCGCCTTGGCGGAGGCGGACCCCGATGTGCCTCAAGCGCTAACCGCTTACGAACGCAGCAGACTCCCGCGCACGACCCGTGTTGTACGCGATTCGCGGCGGATGGGACGGCTCGTCCAGCTGCAGCATCCGGCGGCGATCGCCATACGCAACCGGATACTCCGCGCCATGCCGCCCGGCTTGCAGTTGCAGCGGCTGGACTGGCTGATCGGGCACGATGTCTTCCATTAAGGCGTTTCGCCCTCTTCGCCAGAAACTGCCCCTCGATAAGAGACAGCGCATACAGAAGAGCAGCGATGAGGCATTCCTGGATGTCGGAACGCCTTGATCGCTGCGATTCGATGTCGGTTTTTCCGCGTTCCCTGTCGATAACAACATGCCGAACGCCATAAAGAACGGAAGAACGACACAACCGATACGTTTCGACTTTTTCGGAAAGGGGGCAAAGGTACATATCCACAGTGCAGGATCGGCTCCATATTGCGAAAAAACGGACTCAAAGCGAACCCGGAATCAACCGCGGCCTCTGGAACTTTTCTCCAAAAAATTCACCTTATCCAGCGTGTGCATAACGAAGAAAAATGACGGAAATATCCACAAGGATATCCCCAGAAAAAAATGTCACTTTCTCTAGAAAAATCGGCCTTTTTTATTTCATCCACAGACTTATGCACATTATCCACAGAAATGATGTGCGAAAGTTATGCACGGCACCCGTGGAAAACCGAAAATGTACATTTCCCGTCATGACGCGATTTCCTAAACTTACCCACAATATGCACAGAGACTGTGGATAACTTTTGTCCACAGTCTCTATCACCCGTTTTTCTATCCACGATCCAGCAGCGGCGGAAATATTTACTTTTGGTGCAAATTTACGGAATCGTAATTTCGACCTCTTCCGCAGCTCCGTTCCCTTGCGCCGGAATTTTCCGCTGCCGTTCGTCGCGCGCCGCTTGGTTGCAGGCCGCCATAAACGCATGTGCCGCAGCCATCAAAATATCGCGCTGCGCCGAAACCCCGCGATACGTTTGACCGTTCGCCCGCACCGTCACGATCGCTTCGCCGCTGGCCTCTTCGCCGGACGATAGCGAGTACAGCTCCAAATCGGCGAATTCGGCTTCAAACGGCAGCGCCTGCTTGATCCCGGCGACGACAGCCTCTACCGGTCCTTCGCCTGTACCGGTGTACACCTTCTCGCTTCCCGTCTCCTCATTGCGGATCGTGCAGGAAGCGACCCGGTGTCCGGCGTTGCCGGTTACCAGTTGGGTCGAGACGAGCGTGAACGGCTCCAGCATGCGGTTAACCGCAGCTCCGACCAGCTCCAGGAGCTGATGATCGTGGACCACCTTCTGCCGGTCGGCCAACTCCTTGAAGGCGTTGTAGAAGCTTTCCATTTGCTCCGCATCCAGCTCGACGCCCAATTCGCTGACCCGGTGCTTGATCGCGTGGCGGCCTGAATGCTTGCCCAAAATAATCATGCTGCGCGGAATGCCCAGCGACTCGGGATCCATGATCTCGTAAGTGCTGCGGTTCTTCAGCAAGCCGTCCTGATGAATGCCCGCTTCGTGCTGGAAGGCGTTGCGGCCGACGATCGGTTTATTGAAGGCGATCGGGAAGCTCATCGCACGGCTGACCATTTGCGACGTAGCGAAAATATGCTCCGGCCGCACGCCGGTTTCGGCGCCCATCGCGCTTTTCCTCGTATCCAGCGCCATCACCAGTTCCTCGAGCGAACAATTGCCCGCCCGCTCGCCAACGCCGTTCACCGTGACCTCGACTTGGCTGACGCCGGCCTTGATCGCCGCCAGGCTGTTCGCGACCGCCAACCCCAAATCGTTGTGACAATGGGCGCTGAACCTGACGCGGTCGGCGCCGCGCACGCTCTTCATCACGCGTGTGAACATCGCGCCGTACTCCTCCGGCAGCGCATAACCGACCGTGTCAGGAATGTTGATAATCGTGGCGCCTTCCTCGATCACCGCCTCGATCACCTCGAACAGAAACTCGTCGCCCGTCCGCGTCGCATCCATCGGCGAAAATTCCAGTTCTCCGACAAATTGCCTGCCGTACGCCACCATCTCCCGGGCAAGGGCGACGACTTGCTCCCGCGTTTTACGCAGCTGGAAGTCCAGGTGGATGTTCGACGAAGACAAGAACATATGCAGCCTCCGGCGCTGCGCATCCTGCGTCGCCTGGACGGCGGCGTCGATATCCGCCTTCACCGCCCTGGCGAAGCCGCATATTTCCACACCCTGCAGCTCGCGGGAAATTTGCTGCACCGCGGCGAAGTCGCCCGGGCTCGAGATCGGGAAGCCCGGCTCAATGACGTCTACGCCCAGTTTGGCCAGCTGTCGGGCAATGACGATTTTTTGCTCCGGCGCGAGCGTCGCGCCCGGCGCCTGCTCCCCGTCCCGCAGCGTCGTATCGAAAATCGTGATGCGCCTGATGCCTTCTTTCTCCGTACCTTGAATATCTTGACCGTGAGCTGTATAGTTGTGTTCCATGATCGTTCATCCTCCTTAAGATTGTGTGTTCCTCCAAATGAAAAAGCCCATCGTCTCTTGTCTATCAAGAGACGACAGGCTGTAAGCTTGCCGCGGTACCACTCTTCTTGAAGCTGCGTCCATGCGGTCGTGCACTACCGGCATGAGGCTGCTTCCACCTCGAATGTTGATCACGGAGACGTCTCCGTCGAAATCTACGGGCTCCGGCCGCCCCATCCGGGTACGGTTCCATTCCCATCAATTCCGCCGCTCCCGGGCGAGCTTCAAGCTTCCGCCGACTGCGTCGCACCACCCCGCAGCTCTCTGTCCGATCGGTTCGCTTTACTGTTCCCGTTCTTCGCGTTTCTGACTATTTCATGTAGAGACTCCCGGCTGGGAAAATAAAAAAGCCCGCCGTCTCTATCAAAGAGACGACAGGCTGTTCCCGTCGCGGTACCACTCTTGTTGACTCCTCTGCCCTAGGCGCAGGCGAAGTCCGCTCAAAGCCGGATCACGGTGGCGAACCGTCAAAGCTTACCGCCTTCTTAGTCATGCGCGCTTGCATGCTGGCTCTTGGCTTTGCCGCTCCCGGGCGAGTTTCACCGTGTTCCCCAACTGCGTTGCACCGACCCGCAGCTCTCTGAATAGGTATGGCGGTTACTGTTCCCGATCATTGCGTTTTGATTTGTTAGTCATTATAGTATGCGCCGGATGGAATGTCAATGCGTCATTCGGGAAAAAACAGCGCCCGATTATTTCGAGATATAGAAAGCGTCGTTCTCGAACTTCATCGTCAACCCTAACTCCTCCACGGCAAACTTCCATGTCATCGGAAAATACGTAATGTCGTTCAGAACAAGAATCGGATACGGTTCCTTAGCGTTATCGATCCACGCATCGTTTACGTAAACGTTAAAGGCGGGCAGTTTCGCGTACAGCTTGGAGGAAGGCGTACCCCAATCCAAATCCAAAGCCCCGGCTTCGTTATCCGTTTTCCGAACGACAAACCCGACTTCCGCATCCCACTTTGTTTCCAGAGCCAAAGCTTGCGTGTAGTTCCAGGTCATCGGAAAATAGGTGATATCGTTGTATAAGATAACAGGGTATTCCGTGGCGTCGTTGACTACTTGCTGTCCGTTTACGTAAAGGTCGAACAGAGGCAATTGTACGGTTACCGATCCGTCCGGAATCTTTTCTTTCGGAGCCGGAGGCGCCGAATTCGGTGCAGGCGTAAGCGTCGAATCCGTGTCTGACGAGCTGCTGCTCCCCCCTCCGTTATGATAATGGTACTCGCCGTATTCAAGGCCCCACTTCTCACAATTTGTCCGGCATGTATGCCCCCCGTTCGAGTCGGTTCGGCCCGGGTGGGCATAGGAAGCAGATGAAAACAGCAGTAACGCTAGCATGGTCAGGGCAAGCACTTTTTTCGTTGTCATGATGGGATCAGCTCCTGGTCGGTAGAAATCTTTAGTGCCAAGAATCATTAATAGGTTTAACAAAGGATAAAGCGGATGCACTATCGAAGTTTAATGGAAATCCCCGCAAATTTATATCCCAACTATAAGCAGAGGAGAAAAATATCATGTTTCAGCTTGAGCTATATAATGCTATATGGTTATTCGTAGTAATATTTATGCTTCATGATTTTGAGGAAATTATAGCTGTTGAAAAATGGGCGAAAAGAACGGAAAGCAGAATAACGGGTAACAGCAACCGGATAAGCAAAAAGATTTGGCAATTTTGGAACGTTAATTCTTATTCCTTTGCGAAGAGAGATGTTTTTATATTCTTAACGATGTCTATAATTACTTTCATTAAAATCCAAAACTTGGAAAGTTTATGGAGTTCGATTTTATATCTTTCCTTCTTGATATTTGTACTCATACACAATGTAGCCCACATCTTGCAAACATGGTTACTAAAAACATATACCCCAGGTCTCTATACAGCTGTCTTTTTAGTAACTCCTTATACCATTTATTTGTTAGACCGCTTAACTTAGCAGAAATTTGATCATGCTCCTTGTTCAACGAACAGGTGTGTTACAACATGAACCTTTAACAGAGCTAATTATTAAAAAAGCCCCGATGCCCGGTTCATGCCGGACACCGAAGCCTTTACGCAAATGGCAGGCTGGAGTCTGCTACTCCGTGATAAACATATAACGCAGCACGATCAGCACCGCCAGCACCCACATCAGCCAATGGACTTTATATTGGCCTTTGCCGCTCAGTTTCGCGACGGTGGCCAGCAAGACATAACTGACGATCCCGAACGAAATCCCGTTGGCGATGTTGTACGTGAAGGGCATGAACGCGACAGTGAAGAACGCCGGAATGCCGTAAACCAAATCTTGAAAGTCGATCTCGCGAACCGATTGCATCATCAGCACGCCGACAATAATAAGCGCCGCCGCTGTCGCGGAACCCGGAATAAGCGCGGCAATCGGGGCAAGGAACAAGGCGAGCAAGAAGCAGACGCCCGTCGTCACCGCCGTCAAGCCGGTGCGTCCGCCTTCGGCGACCCCCGCAGCACTTTCGACGAAAGCCGTCACGGTGCTCGTACCGACCAAGGCCCCGCCGCTGACGCCGATCGCATCCACCATCATCGCTTTGCCGACGCGTTTCTGGCCTTCGACTTTGTCTTTCATGAATCCGGCACGGTTCGCCGTACCGACGAGTGTTCCGAATGTATCGAACAGCTCCACAAATGTGAACGTCAAGATGACGGAAATAATCCCTGCATTCATAATCCCTGCAAAATCGAACTCAGCAAAGGCCAGCTTGCTAAGGTCCGGCACCCAGGTCGTCTTCTCGCTGCCGAGCGTGGCCAAATTGACAACCGGCGTACCGTCCGGATTATGCATGAACATGCCCACTACCGTCGTCAGCAGGATGCCGAACAAAATCGCGCCGCGCACCTGCAGCACTATCAAAATCGAGATCAATGCAAGTCCGATGATGCAGAGCAGCACGTTGACGTTATGCATGCTGCCGATATGGAAGACCGTCTCAAAGGAGAGCAGATCGGTATATTTGCCTTTCGGCACATCGTTCAGCGTTTCGACCGCAACGGTCAGCAGCCCGCTGTTCTTCAATCCGATAATCGCGATAAACAGCCCGATTCCGACCGTAATCGCGTGCTTCAAGCTGTCCGGCACTGCGACGATCAGCATCTGCCGCACCTTCGTCACCGTCAATACGATGAAAATCAAGCCCGAAATAAAAACGGCCGTCAAGCCCATCTGGTACGTAAACGTGCCGCCCGAAGCCAGGATCACCGTCGCAAAATAGGCGTTCAACCCCATCCCCGGCGCCAAGGCGACCGGAAAATTCACGAAGAGCCCCATACAGATCGTAATGACGCCTGCGGCAATCGCGGTTGCCAAAAACACTGCCGTCCAGTCCATTCCCGTCGCGCCGGAGCCGAATGCGCTAAGAATGTTCGGATTGACGGCCAAAATATACGCCATCGTCATGAACGTGGTTAGCCCGGCCATCACTTCGGTACGAACTGTAGTGCCGTTCTCTTTTAGCTTAAACAAACGATCCATTTTTTCCAAAATCCCCCTCGGAAAGAGTGTTTTCGAAAACAACGACGAAAAGCCCGGGTACCTGACGGTCCGGGCTCACAAGAAAAAAGGCTCCGCGGGATTCCGCGAAACACGTGCTTTCTTGTTCGTAGCCAGATCATTTACGGTGACCTCGTAGAAACTCCCGGGCCGATTCCCGGGATTATACGAAACGGTTATTCTCTTCAATTCCTGTATTCATTATAAAAAGTGATGTCACTGCTGTCAACCAAAATTACCGAACATTCGACATTTTTCTCAACGCTATCGTTCGGCATTCGACCTAACAAAAAGCCCGCTCTCGTATGTCGCGAGAACGAGCCTTCTTTCGTTTATTCCCACTCAATCGTGGCAGGCGGTTTGGAGGTGATGTCATACACGATCCGGTTGACGTTGTCAACTTCGTTGACGATACGGACCGAAATTTTCTCCAGCACATCCCACGGAATACGCGCCCAGTCGGCCGTCATGCCGTCGATCGACGTTACGGCGCGGATGCCGACAGTGTAAGAGTATGTTCTTCAATAGAGTGAATTACTATTCATTTATCGCGTTATTTTTGTATATCAATTGTATCTGGTGAAAGCGATAAATTCAACAAATGACTTTATAGATTTTGGTGCAGAACACCCTTAGGTCTCAGAATTGAACCATAGCCCCTCTAGATTAATCGTTTCACTTGTTGGCTGTAGTTCCTTTTTTAGTAAAGGTATTTGTACTGCTATTGGCGTCTCGGTTGCTGTGCCTGTAAAAACACAAGCGCCTGGGGGTAAAATTGACAATGAATCAAATGAAACCTTATCTAAAAAAGAAATTGTTCTACTAATTGTCTGTAAATCGTTATTATTAATTAACCTGTGAATAAAAACGTTATGAAGCTGGGAGATGATCGTGTTCGAGATATCCGAAGGTCTTTGACTTGATAATGTAAGAAATACTCCAAACTTCCTCCCCTCTTTAATAATTTCTTCAAAGACCTCTAATCTGTAATCTTTCCAACTTTCACTCTCTCTGAAGGATTCCTCTGACAATATGTTGTGGGCTTCATCAATGACAATGTGCAACGTCTTATCTATGCCATCCTCATTATGTTTGTCTTTGTGATCGTCGTAAACTTTCTTAGTAATTAATAGTGGTATTAATTTTTTCATTTCGGTATTAACATCTTTTAACGAGATACTGATTAAGGTTTTTGCTGGATTTGCTTCAAAAAAGTCGCTTGTTCCAACATCAAAAATTTTTTCTAATTCACGCTTTCTCTTTTGAAACCTATGTAGGACAGGGGATACATGATCAAATTGGGCAATGTTACTAATAACATCTTTTGCTAACCTCAGTCCAAGTGCAAGTTCGAAAAGTTTCAATTCAGTTATTGCTCCTTGGAATCCGTCCTTTAGTTCAACCAACTTATTTTTGAATAGTTGTAGTTCCCTTTCACAGTTAGCTTGGTTGTTAGAGCCGAAGTAAATTCGTGTATTCCAAGGTGAATACCCACTATCATTTTGTGCATAGAACTGCCTTGAAAGATCATTGTTATGTGCTGTGTAGTATCGAAATATCTCCCTATACTCAATTTCATTTTGAATATCAAAAAAATCCTTAATACATAACTTTAATAGGTTAAAAGCATCAATTTCTTTATTAGAAACACCACCGTTATTGAGTATTACTTTTAGTTGTTCTGTTAATATGTCAACAATGTTGTTAAGTGTGTCCTCTTGGCTTCCTTTGAGGAGACTTTCTTGATAAATTAATGCACGTTTTATGTATGGCTTTTGTGTTCTTTCGGTAGCTTGTAGCATAATCCCCCAAAATTCATCATCCAGCCAATCCTTTTTAATCTTTAACTTATCCCTTTGTGTTCGTGTAGATAATATAATGTTATATTTATCTATTGTTATTGTATTCTCGTTTGAATACTCACCGTTAAAATCTAAGATTATAATTTTACTTTTCCCCAAATTAATACCGTCACTGCTCAAAAGATTATGATATAAACGAGCCAAGGTATTTGATTTCCCACTACCAGTATTTCCGAAAATACCAATATGACTGGCAAATAGTTGGGTTACTCCGGCTTCTACCCTTACCTCTTCAAATAGCGATTTTCCAATTTCAATACTCTGCCTACTAGTTAGTTGGAATACTTTTTTTACTTCATTTTCAGACATTAGAAAAGCTTCATTATAGAGGAACGGTATTTCTTTCATCCCCCTCACAAATTTACCGTTTTCAAAATACCCTATGATTGAAAGTTCGACAAACCTATCATAGATAACGGGATGGCTTTCCAATCTACTCTTTATATTCTCCTTAATAAACTCTTTGTTGACTTTTCCTACAATATACAAAAAATCTTTCTTTACCTTGATGTAACTACTAGTACCGACATTCCTGAATATCTCTCCTTTGAAGAAAAGGTTTGATAAATTCTTTTGATTATCAACTTTAATGAGTATTCTCTTACCCTCGACTTCAACAACTACTCCTATCTTCGAGAAGGCTTTTGTTTGTAACATATCCTCGACAGTTGCATGTTCTGTATTCACAAGGACACCTTACTTTCCGAAACAAGGTTCAGGATATATTCAAATAGATTTGTAAAAATCTCGAAATCAATATTAATTCTCTTCCCTTCCTCCATTCCATTGCCTGCAAACATAATATTGTAACTTGATCGGGGTTCTCTGCTAGTGCAGTCATTCTCTTCGCTTTGTTCGATAGCATCTCTCTCAATTCTTACAACCTTTACATTCGTGAAGGAGTAAAAATATCGAAGAAGTTTTTGTTCATCTCCGAAGCTATATGGAAATATGAGCATTGTAAGTGAAGGGTTACCAAGCGCCCTTTGTGTAATCGACCGAAAATGTTCATCTTCAAATGAGAATCCAAAGACAAACAGTACACTTTGTTCTCTCTCTAACTCATTAGAGTAAAATCTAGATATATCATAGTATGTATGTTCCATTAAAGTTCTTACAAACTTTTGCTTTGTAGGTAAAATAATAGGCAGATTCAGGTCTTGTTTGAAGTATGCATGCTCGTCAAGATACTCAGTCGATATATCTGGTAGCGATAACTTATTTAATATGCGAATAGAGTCGGTATCGTTTTCAAAAAACCAGTTGACAGACCCATGCAATTTGACGATATTTATTACTGGTTCTTCGTACTGATATGAGTAAGAGTCGCTTAACTTGTACGTCCTCTTTTGGAAGTTTTTCACACCAAAATATCTATGAAAAACCCCAATTCCCCCATCATTGTATGGAATTTTCGACTTTTCAAGCGCAAACTCAAAAAATAAATCATAATTGGTTGTAAATACATTAATCTTTTTAGGCAAGCGATCTGAACCTCTAATCAACAAAAGTTGGTATATGGTCTTTAGAAAGTCCATGTATTCATCAAGCGTAGCTGCCACATTTGCTTTCAGCACATCATCACCATTCTGCAAGTTGGCGATTAAGTTCTGATTTGGTTCCTTTACGCCTTCTAAGAAGTTATTTATTAGTTCGGTAATACGATGTTTGATTTCCTCTTGCTTACTGTTTTGATAATCCCTAATATACATAGTTAAGTCGTTTTCGAGATTTCCTAAAGTGCTGATGGCTTTTATTGATGCACCGGAACCAATCAAAAAATGAATATTTCCAGACTCTATATATTTTTTCATTTTATCGAGTATTGAATTTTGCTGAAAAACAACCATTTCTTAACCTCTTTCCTATGATCTTAGACAAATGATAACGTCCAGTTCACCATCCCCATTTGTCAACTAATGAAGGGTGTATATAAACATATAGATTCCCATTACGTTTATTGATAATAGATCGTTAGCAGGAATTACATGTAGTAAGATTGTACCATGTCTTCCACTAAATTAGCATCCACAATCCACTGCATTGCCATTTTTGACGAATCTTACTCCAAGTAGCAAACACAGATTAAATCGACCTCTCCTCATATTCACTCGCCCTACGATAAAAGGTGTTAGGCTTCATTCCAACCTTCCGCATTGCTTGAACCGCTGTAATTGACCCAGATTTCCATTCATCATAAACTGCTATGAACTCATTGGTGATTTCCCTCTTAGGTCGTCCGAATTTAACACCTTTCTTTAGAGCGACTTCAATCCCTTCTGACTGACGTTGCTTTGTTTTCTTGCGTTCTTGTTCAGCAACATACGACAACATGCTCAAAAATTGATCTTCGAGCAGTTTTCCAAGATCACCCATCGTCTTGAATTTACGGCTATCAAACAGTGACTCATTCTCTAGCACAACAATGTCTGCATTAACTTCCCGCGTGATGTATTTCCATTCGGCTATAATACCGTCATAATCGCGTCCTAGACGATCAAGAGAATCCAGATAGAGCAAGTCCCCTTCCCTAATAACGAGCCTCATAGCTTGGTACTGAGGACGGTTAAAGTCCTTCCCTGATTGTTTATCAACGAATATGTATCTCTCTTCAATCCCTATTTCATTCATTTTCTTTATTTGCCGTTCAGTATTCTGCTCTTTTGTTGAAACACGAACATAACCAATTTTCATGTTAGCACCTCAAACAATGAATATTATATCAATAAGTGTATCACAGTTTTGAAATATTTCATATGTTCCTTTACCACTTTTTGAAATTGTTTCTTGAAGGTATTTTGGCTATGTCAAAATGTGTACTTTTCGCAATGAAAATAAGGAGCTTCCAATACAGCGGGAGCGGGACATTAAGGAATTATGCGGCGGGGCATAGTTTACAGTGAGAAGACGATCAATTGAACCGTCTCGGCTAGGTACACTACCGCCCCAAAACTCATATTGCATATTTCACGATACGATAACCATCACGCCAGTTCTTCAACGATTCGTACGTACAGAGAGCCTTTAACTCCCTCCATCAAATTCCCTCTCCCTATAAGAAGAAGCGAACAACTCTTCAAAAATCAGAGATTGTTCGCTTCTTTGTTCCGAAAGATATGCTCATATGTATGCACTATTTGACGAAAGCATCAGTAATGACAACTTTTTCGGTGGTGGGGGTGGTTCTTTTACTATCCATACTTCCGTAAATGTTTATATCTAAGTAATCCACATCACCGATAGACCCTATTTCTACTTGTTTCATCTGATCTGATTCACTCACTGTAAATTTCTTTAATTCAACCTTGCTTTTCTGATCTGACACAACAATAGTTGCCGGACTTCCAACCACGCCAACCCTAAAGGAAAGCTTTTGATACTTCGCATTTAATCTGAAATTTAATGTACTTGGTAAAATGTCATGTGGCTTTAACGAATAAAAGCCCTCATTTATCGTCTCTCCATGAATTGAAAGAATATCTGCATCTCTTGATGTTACAGCAGTCGAACTACCACCTGCTCTAAAGTTTACAAGCTTCTCCCCTTTTCCTTCCGGCTCACCTAGCATGATGGTACTTGTTGTGTCATCATATTTTACCGCAACCCCTAATGCTTGGCTCAATGAACGAACGGGGAGATATGAATCACCATTGTAAATTATTGGACTTAGCTTATTTCCTTCCCTATCCGTAGGAATGAATTGATTTCCATTAAGCTTAATGTTGATGGATTGATTAATATATGCGGCAATCTCCTTCAAATTCGTTTCCGCCGATACCCCTGTTATAGTACCGATAGTGAATACACCGCATAAGAGCATTGTTGTCGTAATGATTGCTTCTCTTTTCATCGTGGACTCTCCTGTATGTAGAATCAAACATTTCTTGCTAGTTACATAGTACCTTACAGAAGTCCTGTTGGGTAGGCGCTTTTTCCTAGTTGCCAAAATCATAGAATTTCTTAAACCCATCACACTTATAGAAATGAACGACTCTCCAACG
>NZ_VIDW01000057.1:0-26104 GCF_006519665.1 Paenibacillus sp. tmac-D7
CATGAGCTTGAACGCTATCGCGAAACCGTGCGGGGCATGGAAGGTTTTGGTTTCGAAGCGGTTGCTCACGCGCTGCGCAAGCCGCTCTCGCAGATCGTCGTCAATGCCGGCTACAACCCGCTGGAGAAGGTCGAGGAAGTGAAAGCGGCGCAGATCGCATCCGCCAGCGACAAGCTTGGCATCGATTGCGATACCGGCGCCATTACCGATCTCGAGGCGCTCGGGGTCATCGATCCGGCCGATGTGAAGCTGCAGGCGCTGCAGGCCGCAGGAGAAGTGGCGTCCGCCGTGCTGCGCATTCATACCGTAATCAAGATGCGGCAGCCGCGCGAAGAAGATTAAACCTTTGTTATCCAACTGCGTTATGTAGGGTTTTGAGCCCGACTACGTGGTTAGACTAATATTTAAAAGAGAGAGCGGCGGCGCATATTATGGAATGGGCGCGGCCGCAGCCGATTCGGTTAAGGAGGTGACAGACATTGAATACGGAACAACGAGATCCGCAAAGCGGTGAACAAGCCGTACAAAACGAGCAAAATCAACCGGAGAGCGCTACATACGAAGCAGAGGGCGCAGAGACGGCGGAAGCGGGCACTGCGGAAGCTTCCGAACCCCAAGATGCTGTCCAAGCGGAGCTGGAGCAGGCGAAGAAGCTGGCGGACGAAAACCACCAACGGTTTTTGCGGGCCCAAGCTGATTTTGACAACTACAGACGCCGGACGCAAAAGGAAAAGGAAGATTTTGCGAAATACGCCTCTTTGAAAGTGATCGAGCAGCTGCTTCCGGTCATCGACAACTTTGATCGGGCGCTTGCAGCCAGCAAGGATAATAAAGATTATGACGCCCTTGCGAAGGGCATTGATATGACTTTCCGTCAATTGACCCAAATTCTTGCGACGGAGGGCTTAACGGCGATGGAAACCGTCGGCACCCCGTTTAACCCCGAGTACCATCAAGCCATCATGCAGGTGGAATCCGACGAGTACGAGGAAGGCATTGTGGTCGAAGAGGTGCAGAAGGGCTATATGCTGAAAGACAAGGTGCTTCGTCCTGCGATGGTTAAAGTGAGCTCATAGCATAAATCCGTTATATGACAAACTTTCGAAAACAAAAGGAGGCTTATCCTTATGAGTAAAGTTATCGGTATTGACTTAGGAACGACGAACTCTTGCGTCGCGGTTATGGAAGGCGGCGAAGCGGTCGTTATTCCTAACGCGGAAGGCAACCGCACGACCCCTTCGGTCGTCGGCTTTAAGAAAGACGGCGAGCGCGTCGTCGGCGAAACGGCGAAACGCCAAGCGATCACGAACCCGGATCGCACGGTTATCTCGATTAAGCGTCATATGGGGACGAACCATAAGGAAATTATCGAAGGCAAAGAATATTCGCCGCAAGAAATTTCTGCGATCATCCTGCAAAAGCTGAAAGCCGACGCGGAAGCGTACCTCGGCCAACCGGTCACGCAAGCCGTTATTACCGTTCCGGCTTATTTCAATGACAGCCAGCGCCAAGCGACCAAAGACGCGGGTAAAATCGCCGGTCTGGAAGTGCTGCGGATCGTGAACGAGCCGACAGCGGCGGCTTTGGCCTATGGTTTGGAAAAAACCGAAGACCAAACAATTCTGGTCTACGACCTTGGCGGCGGTACGTTCGACGTCTCGATCCTTGAGCTCGGCGACGGCTTCTTCGAAGTAAAAGCGACGAGCGGCGACAACCGTCTCGGCGGCGATGACTTCGACCAAGTGATCATCGACTATCTCGTTGCCGAGTTTAAAAAAGAGCACGGCATCGACTTGAGCAAAGATAAAGCGGCCGTACAACGGTTGAAAGACGCTGCGGAAAAAGCGAAAAAAGAACTTTCCGGCGTATTGACGACGACGATTTCCCTGCCGTTTATTACCGTGGTCGACGGCGTTCCGCAGCACTTGGAAGTGAACTTGACCCGGGCCAAATTCGAAGAATTGTCCGCGCCTCTCGTCGAGCGCACACTCGGACCGACGCGTCAAGCGCTTAGCGATGCAGGCCTGACGGCGGACAAAATCGATAAAATCGTGTTGGTCGGCGGTTCTACGCGTATCCCGGCCGTTCAAGAAGCGGTTAAACGCTTGACAGGCAAAGAGCCGCACAAAGGCGTGAACCCGGACGAAGTCGTGGCACTCGGCGCGGCCGTGCAAGCGGGCGTGTTGACGGGCGACGTGAAGGACGTCGTGCTGCTCGACGTGACTCCGCTCTCCCTCGGTATCGAAACAGCCGGCGGCGTGTTCACCAAAATGATCGACCGCAACACGACGATTCCGACAACGAAATCACAAGTGTTCACCACATATGCCGACAACCAGCCTAGCGTAGAAATTCACGTGCTGCAAGGCGAGCGCGCGATGGCTAACGATAACAAAACGCTCGGCCGGTTTATTCTGGGCGACATCCCGCCGGCGCCGCGAGGCGTTCCGCAAATCGAAGTCACCTTCGACATCGACGCGAACGGCATCGTGAACGTATCCGCACTGGATAAAGGCACGGGCAAGAGCCAAAAAATTACGATTACGTCTTCCAGCGGTTTGTCCGACGAGGAAATCGACCGCATGATGAAAGACGCCGAGGCGCACGCCGAAGAAGACCGGAAGCGCAAAGAAACGGTCGAAGCACGCAACCAAGCGGATCAGCTCGTTTACCAAGTCGACAAAACGTTGAAAGATCTTGGCGACAAGGTCGATCAAGGCGAAATTGACAAAGCGAACGAAGCGAAAGAGAAGCTGAAAAAAGCGCTCGAAGGTGACAACCTCGACGAAATCAAAGCGGCCAGCGAAGAGCTGACGCAAATCGTGCAGGCGCTGTCCGTGAAGCTGTATGAGCAAGCGGCTCAAGAAGCGCAAAACGCAGGCGGCGAGCCGCAGGGCGCGAAAGGCAAAGACAACGTCGTGGATGCGGATTTCGAAGTCGTTGACGACAAGAAATAATCCGTTCGCATACAACAAGTCCGGCTTGACCTTCTCAAGCCGGACACTTTCCTTTTTTTGCAGGCCAGGGAGTGGGAGTGAAGGATGAGTAAACGCGATTACTATGAAGTATTAGGGCTTAGCAAGGATGCTTCGCAGGAGGATATCAAGAAAGCTTACCGCAAGCTTGCTCGTCAATACCATCCTGACGTCAACAAAGCGGACGACGCGGAGTCGAAGTTCAAAGAAGCGAAGGAAGCTTACGATGTACTGAGCGACGAACAGAAGAAAGCGCAGTATGACCGCTTCGGCCACGTCGATCCGAACCAGGGCATGGGCGGCGGCGGATTCGGCGGCAATGCGGATTTCGGCGGATTCGGCGACCTGTTCGATATGTTCTTCGGCGGCGGCGGAGGCGGCCGGCGCAATCCTAACGCTCCGCAGCGAGGCAACGATTTGCAGTATACGATGACGATCGAGTTCAAGGAAGCGGTCTTCGGGAAGAAGACCGACATTCACATTCCTCGTACGGAAACGTGCGAGACTTGTCACGGCAGCGGCGCGAAGCCCGGTACGAAGCCGGATACATGCGGCGTCTGTCATGGTTCCGGGCAGCAGGAGGTCGTGCAGAACACGGCGTTCGGCCGCATCGTGAACCGCCGGGTTTGTTCCGCCTGCCAAGGTCAAGGGAAAATTATTAAGGACAAGTGCCAGACGTGTCACGGCGCCGGCAAAGTGAAAAAGCAGCGCACCATTAACCTGAACATCCCGGCAGGTGTCGACGACGGCGCCCAGCTGCGGGTAACGGGAGAAGGCGAATCGGGTACGCGCGGAGGTCCGGCAGGCGATTTGTACGTCGTGATCCGCGTGAAGCCGCACGATTTCTTCGAACGCGAAGGCGACGATATTTACTGCGAGGTACCGCTTACTTTTGCACAAGCGGCGCTCGGGGACGAGATCGAAATTCCGACGCTGACGGAGAAGGTCAAGCTGAAAATTCCTCCCGGCACGCAAACCGACACGTATTTCCGCTTGAAAGGCAAAGGCGTACCGCGTCTGCGCGGTTACGGCCAAGGCGACCAGCACGTGAAGGTGGTCGTCGTGACGCCGACGAACTTGAGCGATGAGCAGCGCGAACTGCTGCGCGAGTTCTCCCGGCAAAACGGAGAGAATACGCACGAGCAGCAGCAATCGATTTTCGAACGAATGAAAAAAGCATTTTTAGGCGACTGAATCGCCTATCCGAAAGCAGCCTGCGGGATTTCCCGAAGGCTGCTTTTTTCGTGAAGCGGGCCGCATATTCCCGTTAATAATGCGGACAATAGAAGCAGGTTCTTGAACCTGCACGGTGGACCCTGGGATGGATACCGACTTGAAAGGAGGCTGGACCATGGCGGAACGATGGAAAAAGGCGTTTCAAAAAAATCGATTGCCGATCGCGAAGAACGAGGACATCGAATTTTCTGCAGAGCTGGCAGATAGCGACGACTTGGAAGCGGAGGAACGCGCCGCGCTAGCCGATGCCAGACAAGAGCAGGAATAGCTGATGCCGGATCACGGCCGAAGATTTTGGAGAAATGAGGTTTGACATATGTCAGAGAAAGGCATCATGGCCTACTTTCGAACGACGGAGGATGCACAAAGCTGTGTGCCGAAGCTGAAAGCACTGCGTGCGGCGGAGGTGCAAATCGACCAGGTGGGGGAATACCCGGGACACGGGATTGGCGAAACGTTAAATCCGTTATCCAATAGCGATTTTCCCGGTTTGTCTTATTTAACTTTGGGAACGACAAGCGCGAATCAGGATGCACGCGTCCTGATGGCCGCCGACGTCGATGCAAGCGGCATGGCGGACGGCAGCAGGGAACTGCTAATGAACGATCCGGACGATATGACGCGCCGCAATGTGTTGTTGACGGTCGTGCTCGATGAGGCGGCCGTCGAGCAGGCGAAACGCGTGATCCGCGATGCGGGCGGCAGCGTCTGAAACGAAGCGCCAGGCTCACGGTATGCTAACGGCTCCCGGCATGAAGATTCATTCATGCCGGGAGCCGTTTCGCTTGAAAAAACCAGAGGCAAAACATTCGCGACAAATAAAATGTGAGCAGCAGCGTCAGCCACGTCCAATACCAGGCCCAATGCACATAATCGATGAGCGCCAGCCTGTGCTCGATCCATGCTTCCACGAGGGTCATCACGGAGGTATAGGCAAGATAGTAACCGATGCGAACCGGAAGGGAACGCCCGGAAGGGTAATGGACGTTAAAGACGGCACAAACGGCCGGGAACGCCAAATATTCGAATGTAAAGCTGGACCGGTTGTGCTCAGGAAACAATCGCACGGGGTATACGATCCACCCTTTTTCCACGACATACAGACCGGCAATCCAAGTGATCATCTGTTTGAACAAGAAGCCGGCGTGGGCTATTCGAGCTTTACGCTTGGGCACGCAGAAGATCAGCATCGAGATGCTGATGATCCATACGCACATAAGAACGATATATTCGACCATCATGACAACCGGGAGCTCCTCGGTTTAGTTGGCAGTCGGCTCTGATTTGAAATACCAGCCGCAGTACAAGCGAACAACGGTGAATTCCAGAAAAAGTCTAATCCAGGTCCAGTACCAGGAATAGCGCTCATACCGGATTAAATTCGAATAGGTGACGAGCAGCGCAACGATACCGGTTAATGCGGAGACGGCCAATGCGAGAGCGGCCAGGCGGGCGGACAGCGCTCCCTTCGGCTCATTCGCGATATAAAGCGCGCATATTAGCGGATACAGAAAGTATTCGGTCGTAAACAGCAGGTCGGTCGCTTTCGGAAATTCCCGCACCGGGAATGACAGCAGATGAAACTTGACGTGCAGCAGCGAGTCTAACCAGGTTAACGGCTGACAGGCGAGAAATGCCATAATCGCCTCTCGCCGCTTGGGCTTGGGGATCAACAGCACGATGGCGATCGCTCCAAGCAAATAAATAAGAGCTATGATCCATCTATCCTTCGTCATTACGGACCCGCCTTTACTGTGTGTTTGTTAGATTTAGCCTTTCCCGCACCGTTTATGTAAGAACCCGTCATTTTACCCGTATCCCTAATTGTTGTATACTTGTTCTTATGCGTGAAAATGGAGCAAATTATGGGAGGGAATACCCGGTGCGTTGGCATGAAATTACGGTATATACGACAGAAGAAGCGATCGAAATGATCTCCAATTTTATACACGAGCTTGGTGCCGGAGGCGTTTCCATCGAGGAATCAGGCACGTTGAACAAACCGCGCGACACGTCGCTAGGTCAATGGTACGAGCTGCCGTTGAACGATATTCCGGAAGGACGAGCGGTTATTAAAGGTTACTTTGCCGAAGGTTCGGATACCGAAGCGATCCTCCAGGAGCTGAAGCAATCCGTTACTCAGCTCGCGGAGTTTGATATTGATACCGGCGAGCCGACTTACGAGTGGAAGCTGGTCGACGACGAGGATTGGGCGAATGCGTGGAAGCAATATTTCAAACCGCTGCGCATTACCGACCGGCTGACGATTAAGCCGACCTGGGAAGAGTACGAGCCGCAGGCCGAAGAGATTATTCTGGAACTGGATCCGGGCATGGCGTTCGGGACGGGAACGCATGCGACGACGGCCCTCTGCCTGAAGACGATCGAGCAGGTTGTGAAGGAAGGCGACGACGTGATTGATGTCGGGACGGGCTCGGGGATTCTGGCAATCGCGGCGGCGAAGCTGGGAGCCAAACACGTGCTCGCACTCGATCTTGATCCGGTCGCCGTCTCCAGCGCGACGGAGAACGTACATTTGAACGGCTTGGACGATCGCATTACGGTGAAGCTGAGCGATTTGCTGCAGGTGATCAATGAACATCGGGCTGCCGGTGAAAGCACGGCGCTCGGCGTGAAGCTGCCGGTGCAGGTCGTGGTCGCCAACATTTTGGCGGAAATTATATTAATGTTCGTACAGGATGTGTACGAAGCGCTCGCCTCGGGGGGCTCGTATATTGTGTCAGGCGTTATCAAGAGCAAGCAGGACATGGTGCAGGACGCGTTAACGTCGGCCGGCTTCCATGTAACCGAGGTGAACGAGGATCAGGATTGGGTCGTGCTCGTCGCCAGAAAGCCGTAGGTGAGCGTCGATGGATTGGAGTAGTTTTCTGCCGTATCCGGTTGACGAACTGCCCTTCGTCTTTCTTGTGCTGCTGCTTGCCTTCACGGTACATGAATTTGCGCATGCGTATCTTGCCGACAAGTTCGGCGACCCGACGCCGCGCGCGATGGGCCGGGTGACGTTAAACCCGCGCGTTCATCTGGATTGGCTGGGCATGATCTTCTTTCTCATTGTCGGGATCGGCTGGGCCAAGCCCGTGCTGATCAACCGGGGACGATTCAAACACCCGCGCGCGATGGGTATCGCCGTGTCGTTCGCGGGCCCTTTCAGCAATCTTGTACTCGGGTTTATCAGCTTGGTGTTCGTCTACGCTTTTCACGCGTACGGCTGGCTTGACGGCATGAGTCCGGGGGTTTCGAGCGCCGTGCTGACGTTTTTGCACTGGATGGTTATTCAGAACATATTTCTATTCATTTTAAATTTGATTCCGTTCCCGCCGCTGGACGGCTACCGCATTCTGGAAGATGTGCTGCCGCGTCCCTGGGCGATCAAGCTGCAGCAATACCAGCAGTGGTTGTTCTATGCCGTGCTGCTGATGTTCTTTATTCCGCCGATCCGTGTGGTAACGCTCGGCCCGATTTTCGCTTGGCAGAACGACATTTTGGCCTTGTTCGTGGCTATACTTAAACCGATATTCGGACCTCTGGCTTTTTAGCGAAAAAACGTGTATGATGAAGGTTGACCGTTCTACGAACCTGTATAACGGTCTCACCTTTTTTTTGGAAAGCGATGGGGGTTATGCAGAGATATTTCATTCAGCCGGAGCAATTTTCCGCTGATATGGTTACGATAACGGGTGACGACGCTCACCACTTGATTCGCGTCATGCGGGCTAAAGCCGGAGATCGCTGTATCGTGAGCGACGGGGCGAACCGCGAAGCTGTTGTCGTGCTTCGTTCGCTCGAAGGCGGACAAGTGTCGGCGGAGGTTGAGACGGAGCTGCCGATGGACCGCGAACCAAGCGTCGACGTATGGATCGCGCAAAGCTTGCCGAAAGGCGACAAGATGGAGCTGGTGATCCAGAAGGGAACGGAGATCGGGGCAACCCGGTTCGTGCCTTTCACGTCGGAGCGCACCGTCGTTCAGCTGGACGGGAAGAAGGAAGGCAAGCGTCTGGAACGGTGGCAAAAAATTGCCAAGGAAGCGGCCGAACAGGCGCACCGCAACCGGATTCCGTCCGTCGACGCCGTGCGCGGCTGGAAGGAGCTGCTGCAGCTCGCCGCCGAGGCGGATGCCGCTTGGTTTTGCTATGAGAAGCAGGATGTTCAGGAGCTGCGAGCGCAGATTCGCGCAGCGCTTCAGGGGCGTATGGGCCCGGAAGCGGCGGAGACCGGCGGCACTCATGCCGCTGCTCGTCCGAAGCTGCTGCTGATCGTCGGACCGGAAGGCGGATTCAGCGAACGCGAAGCGGATGAAGCGGAACGCGCCGGCTGCCGTGCGGTCTCTTTGGGCAAACGTATTTTACGAACGGAAACCGCCGCCATGGTCGGTCTGACGTGTATTTTATATGAATCCGGTGAGATGGGAGGAGAACGGTAATTATGGCATCAGTCGCTTTTCACACCCTCGGCTGTAAAGTCAACTTCTACGATACGGAAGCGATCTGGCAGCTGTTCAAACAGGAGGGCTACGAGCAGGTCGACTTCGAATCGACGGCCGATATTTATGTGATCAATACGTGTACGGTTACGAATACGGGGGACAAGAAGAGCAGGCAAATGATTCGCCGCGCAATAAGGCGCAACCCGGAAGCGATCATTGCGGTCACCGGCTGTTACGCGCAGACGTCCCCGGCCGAAATTTTAGCCATCCCGGGCGTCGATCTGGTGATCGGCACGCAGGACCGGGACAAAATTTTGACCTATGTGAAGCAGCTGGAGCGGGAGCGGCAGCCGATCAATGCGGTCCGCAACATCATGAAAACGCGGGCGTTCGAAGAGCTTGACGTGCCCGATTTCGCAGACCGGACCCGTGCCTTCTTGAAAATTCAAGAGGGCTGCAACAACTTCTGCACGTTCTGTATCATTCCGTGGTCGCGCGGATTAATGCGCAGCCGCGAACCGCAAAGCGTCATCAACCAGGCGCGGATGCTGGTGGACGCAGGCTATCAGGAAATCGTGCTGACGGGGATTCATACGGGCGGATACGGGGAAGATATGGAAGATTACAGCTTGGCCAAGCTGCTTTGGGATTTGGACAAGGTGGAAGGCTTGAAACGGATCCGCATCAGCTCCATCGAAGCCAGCCAAATTACGGATGAGGTGCTCGAGGTGCTCCAGCATTCCGAGAAAATGTGCCGTCATCTGCACATTCCACTGCAGGCGGGCGATAATGACGTGCTGAAGCGGATGCGCCGGAAATATACGACCGAGGAGTTTGCCGCGAAGATCGAGCATATTCACCGCATTATGCCGGGTGTCGCGATTACGACGGACGTCATCGTCGGCTTCCCGGGCGAAACGGAAGAGATGTTCCGGAACGGCTATGCGTTCATGGAACGTATGGGCTTCTCGGAAATGCACGTGTTTCCGTACTCCAAGCGGACCGGTACGCCGGCAGCGCGGATGGAGGATCAGGTCGACGAAGAGCTGAAGAACGCGCGCGTGCACGAGCTGATCGATTTGTCCGAACGGATGCAGCTCGCTTACGCGCAGAAATTCATCGGCCAAGTGCTGGAGATCATCCCGGAGCGCGAGCATAAAGCGCAGCCCGGCAGCGGGATGATTATGGGCTACTCGGATAACTATTTGTCGGTTGTGTTCGAAGGCAGCGAAGACTGGATCGGGCAAGTGTGCCGGGTGAAGGTGACGGAAGCGGGCGTCAACGAATGCCGCGGACAAATCGTCGGCGCGCCGCAGCTGCCTGCCGTCAGCGGCTTGAAGAGAGCGACGAAGGCGACGGCAGAGGCAATTCCAGGACAAGCGGCCAAAGCAATCGTATAAATGGAAGGGTGTTGTCGATGAAGGAGATTTCAGCTGGCGGCGTGGTGTACCGAAAAGCCGGTGACGATTTGCAGGTGCAGATGATCCAAGACCGTTACGGGAAAATTACGCTGCCGAAAGGGAAAATGGAACCTGGCGAAACGATCGAACAAACCGCGCTCCGCGAAATTTTGGAGGAGACAGGCATCGTCGGCCGCATCGTGAAACCGCTCGAGATAATCACCTATCAGTTCAATTTGTCAGGCGTCGGGGTCGTGGATAAAGAGGTGCACTACTATCTGGTCGAGGCGACCGGGGGGACGCTGCAAGCGCAGGTGGAGGAAATTCGCGGCGTTGAGTGGCTGCATCCCCTCGAAGCGTGGCATCAGCAGACGCATTCGGGTTACGGCAACAACGATTCGGTATTAAAAAAGGCGCTGGACGCGCTAGGTTATGAGGTGGAGTAACGATGACGGCCTTTGATGTAAGCAAGCTGCCCGGGTATATCGATCATACTCTGCTGAAAGCGGACGCCGACGAACAAGCGATCCGCAAAATTTGTGAAGAAGCGCGTCAATACCGCTTTTACAGCGTGTGCGTCAACGGCACTTGGGTGCCTTTGTGCCGCGAGCTCCTGCAGGGCTCCGGGGTGAAGATCAGCGTCGTCTGCGGTTTCCCGCTGGGCGCGATGGAAAGCTCCGTGAAAGCGTTGGAAGCGGCGAAAGCGGCCGAGCAGGGCGCGGCGGAGATCGATATGGTGCTGCAGATCGGACGATTGAAGCAGGGCGATTACGCCGCAGTCCGCGAAGACATCCGCGCAGTCGTGCGTGCGGTGGAAGGCCAAGCGATCGTGAAGGTGATCTTCGAGACGGGCGCCTTGAACGAGGAGCAAAAGAAAACGGCCTGCCAGCTGTCGGTCGAAGCAGGCGCCCATTACGTCAAGACGTCGACAGGCTTCGGCCAGGGCGGCGCGACGGTGGAAGACATTGCCCTGATGCGTTCGTCCGTTCCGGATTCCATCGGCGTGAAAGCGTCCGGCGGCATTCGCGATCTCGAGACTGCGGTGCGCATGATTGAAGCCGGCGCGACGCGGCTCGGCACGAGCTCCGGCGTCGCTTTGATGCAGGGCAGCACCGGCGCGTCGTCCTACTAGGCGGGCGGGGCTATCGCGCTCTCGGCGGCCGGGGTGCGCCGATTGCACCGGCAGCATGCGTTCGCGCCGGACGGTTGGTGCTCCCTCTGAGCGTTCATCATGGAATAGCGGAACTCGGATGCTTGATTTGGGGCATCTTACGCCTGCACTTCATCAATAGCGGAACCAGGATGGCTTATTTGCGGCGAATCTCCCTTTTCAAACGAAATAGGAGCAAATAAGACACTGCAGTTCCGCTATTTCTTTGATAGGGCGTCCAAAAGGTCCAATAGCGTACCAAAGCTCCGCTATTTGTCGCGATTATTGGCCGCAGTCGGGTACACAGAGTAAAGGATGGGGAAGCATGATGGCGATCGTTTATTTACATAAAAAACGGAAAAAGCGGCTGGAAGAAGGCCACCCTTGGGTATACCGCACGGAAATCGAACGGGTGGAGGGCGAAACGGAGCCGGGCCGTCTTGTCGCCGTGCACCGGCATGACGGTCAATATCTCGCTACCGGTTATTATAATCCTGCGTCACAGCTGACGGTCCGGATCGTCTCTTACGAGCCGCTCGCCGAGCTGACGCATGATTGGTTCGCGGATCGCTTGCGGCATGCGAAAGCACACCGCGAGCGCTTTTTGCCGGAGGCCAGGTCGTACCGGCTCGTGTACGGCGAAGCGGACTTTATGCCCGGGCTGATCGTAGACAAGTTCGAGGACGTCCTTGTGGTGCAGCTGCTGACGCTTGGCATGGAGACCGCGCGGGAGGCGATTGTGTCCGCGCTTGTAGAGGTGATGCAGCCGGCGGGGATTTACGAGCGAAGCGACGTCTCCGTCCGCGAGCTTGAGGGCTTGGAACAGCGCAAAGGTGTACTGTACGGCGAGTGCCCGCGGCATATTGCGATTCGCGAGAACGGGCTGCTGCTGGAGGTGGATATCGTCGAGGGGCAAAAGACGGGCTATTTCTTCGATCAGCGGGAAAACCGGGCGGCCATCGCGCCGTTGATGCTCGGCTGGGGCAAACGCAGCGGCATTCAGACCGTCGACAAGCTGACCGACGACGGCACGCTCAGACGGGTGCCGGTCAATAAAAGCGGGCAGGAAGTAACGTTCCCCTATTGGGACGGAGCGACCGTTCTCGAATGCTTCTCTCATACGGGCAGCTTTACTCTTAACGCTTGCCAATACGGAGCGAAGAAGGTAACCTGCCTCGACATCTCCGAGCACGCGGTAGAGACTGCGCGGCGCAATGTGGAGTTGAACGGATTCGGTGACCGTGTGGAGTTCGTAGTGGCCGATGCGTTCGATTATTTGCGCGAGCAAGTGCGCGGGATCGAGCAGCGTCAGGAACGGGGGCAGGCCGACCGCCGCAAAGTCGATACGTCGGTTAAGCTGGAGGCTAAGGGGCGGACGTGGGACGTCGTCATTCTGGACCCTCCGGCGTTCGCCAAATCGCGGAGCGCGGTGGAAGGCGCATGCCGAGGCTATAAAGACATCAACCTGCACGGGATGAAGCTGGTGAACGAGGGCGGATATTTGGTTACGGCGAGCTGCTCCTATCACATGAAGCCGGATTTGTTCCTGGAGACGATTCATGCGGCGGCCCGCGACGCGGGCAAGACGCTGCGCCTTGTCGATTTTCGGGCGGCGGGCAAGGATCATCCGCGCATTCTGGGCGTGGATGAAGGACATTATTTGAAGTTTGCCATATTTGAGGTAACGACGAGAGTATAGGCAGCGATCACTCACAATGGGGAGGAGTGGAAGACATGGATGTGTTTAAAGCGATTCGCGAAAGGCGCACGATCGGTCGTGTGAAAGACATAGCGGTGCCCCGCGAACAGATCGAGCAGCTGTTGGAAGCGGGCAATTGGGCGCCCAGCCATCATGCGACGGAGCCTTGGCGCTTCTTTGTGCTGACGGGGAATGGACGGCACATTCTGGGCGAAGCCTACGCCGACATTGCGGAGCAAACGCAAAGTCCGGCCAAGTTGGCGCCGGAAGAAAGGGAAGCGTTCCGCGCGAAGCATGCGGCTAAAGCGTTCCGGTCGCCGGTGGTGATTGCGGTCGCCGTTTCGCCTTCGGCGGAGAAGGGCGTCAGCCGCATCGAGGAA
Organism: Paenibacillus sp. tmac-D7; assembly: GCF_006519665.1. Classification (NCBI taxonomy): domain Bacteria; kingdom Bacillati; phylum Bacillota; class Bacilli; order Caryophanales; family Paenibacillaceae; genus Paenibacillus; species Paenibacillus sp. tmac-D7. The sequence continues at coordinate 13,285 of NZ_VIDW01000057.1, forward strand.
TTCGCAGCCGCCCACGCGGCCGTGCAAAATATGCTGCTTGCCGCGCATGCGCTCGGGCTCGGGGCGATCTGGCGCTCGGGCGAGCCGATGTATCATCCGCGCATGCAGCAAGCGTTCGGCTTAACCGGCGACGAAGCGCTCGTCGGGCTGTTGTACGTCGGGCAGCCGGCTATGCCGCAGCCGGAAGGAAAGCGCCGTCCGGTCGCCGATAAGACGCGGTGGATTACCGAACATCTGACCTAAGTCATGTTCACCGTTCCGATTTATTTCGAACAGCCTGATGCAATCCGTGCGTCAGGCTGTTCTTCGTATACGCCCAGCGAAGGCGTTATCCGAAAAGGGGAGAGGAAAGCAATGCGTTCGCGCGAAGAGCAGCGGCAGGAGGGTGGAAATCCCAAACCGGGAGGCGGCGTGCGTTGCCCGGTTTACGTCAGGAACGTGTGTTCTTATTTCTCGATATATGATATAATGTACCAGAACCTACCTTTTACCTGAACTACGGTTTCTTTGGTAGAATAGTAGAGTTAAGGACAAGGTGCGGTGTGGGAAGAGGAGGAGCTAACATGGCGTTTCGATTCGTGCTTGGGCGTGCGGGCAGCGGCAAGACAACGCTGTGCCTGAACGAAATTAAACAGAGACTGAAGGCGGAGCCGCAGGGGCCTCCGCTCATCTGGCTCGTGCCGGAGCAGGCGACGTTCCAGGCGGAGTACGCTTTGATCTCGGTGCCGGAGCTTGGCGGGACGCTTCGGGCGCAGGTGCTCAGCTTCCGGCGTCTGGCCTGGCGCGTGATGCAGGAAGTGGGCGGTACGGCGCGGCTGCCGATTGACGAAACGGGCAAGAAGCTGCTGCTTCACCGCATTTTACATAAACAACGGGATCGTTTGAAACGGCTGCATACGGCTGCGGACCAAATGGGGTATTTGGATCATGTCAATCAATTGTTTACCGAATTTAAAAGGTATGGCGTGACGTCGGCGGATTTCGGCCGTTTTTATCGGGAGCGGTTTGCGGCGGGAGCCGGGCCGACAGGATCGCTCGCTGACAAGCTGCATGACCTGCAGAGCGTGTATGCCGAATTTGAGGAGGAGCTGTCCCGGCTTTATTTGGACGGGGAAGATTATCTGACGCTGCTCGCCAGACAGATCGGCGAATCGTCCTACATCCGCGAGGCGGTTTGTTGGATCGACGGTTTTCACGGTTTTACACCGCAGGAAGCCGCCGTGATCGAGCAGCTTGCCGTGCATGCAGAGGATGTGACGCTCACGCTGAGCTTAAACCGGCCGTACCGGGACGGGAAGGAGCTGCAGGAGCTCGACTTGTTCCATCCGACGGCGCGGACGATGGTTCAGCTGCGGCGCAGGCTTGACGAGCTGGGGATTGCCGTCCGGGAGCCGGAAGTGCTGCCGGCGGCGCCGCCGGCCCGGTTTCGCGCCAACCCGATGCTCGCGCACATGGAGGCGCACTGGGGCAGCCGGATGAAGCAGGCGTACCGCATGTCGCCGGAAGAGCGAGAAGGCGCGGCATTGCGTGTTACGGCAGCCGTTCACCGCAGGGCCGAAGTGGAGGGACTGGCGCGGGACATCCGGAGCCTGGTGCGGGAAGAGGGGATGCGCTGGCGCGACATCGCCGTCTCCGTACGCAACATCGAGGCTTACGGCGATTTGATCGCCGGAACGTTTGCGGACTTCGGCATCCCTTTGTTTTTCGACCAGAAGCGGTCGGTGCTGCATCATCCGCTTGTTGAATTCATCCGTTCCGCGCTGGAAGTTGCCCGGCTTCATTGGAAATATGATGCGGTGTTCCGCTGTGTGAAGACGGGGTTCTTGACACCGCTGCCGAATACCGGCGGCGGGGAGGGCGAGGCGCCGCAGCTCCAAGTCGGCCGCTATGCGTTCGATCAGCTGGAAAACTACGTGCTGGCTTTCGGGATTCAAGGCTCGAAGTGGCGGGTGAACGCGGACTGGACGTACGTTTATGAGGCTTCGCTGGAGCAGGAGGAAGGCCGGCGCGAGGCGGATACGGCTTTTTTACGCCAAATCAACCGCTGCAGGAGGCTTGTGGCTGACCCTCTCGGCCGGCTGCAGGACCGTCTGCGCGAGCGGAAGGCGGTGCGCGACCGCGTAGAGGCGTTGTACGAGCTGCTTGAAGGGCTGCGAGTGCCCGAGCGTCTCGAAGCTTGGGGACAAGCGGCGCTTCGGTCGGGCAAGCCCGAGAAGGCGAGAGAGCACGCGCAAGTGTGGGATCGCGTGATCGATATGTTCGATCAGCTCGTCGAGCTGACGGGCGACGAAGAGACGTCGCTGGAGCAGTTTGCCAAGCTCGTCGAAACCGGCCTGGAAAGCATCAAGCTCGGGCTTGTCCCGCCGACGCTGGATCAGGTGCTGATCGGCAGTATGGACCGCACCCGGTCTGACGGCGTCAAGCATCTGTTCGTGCTGGGCGTCAACGAAGGGGTCATGCCGTCCAAAATCGTCGAAAGCGGCGTACTGACGGAGGCCGAGCGGCTGCGGCTGGCGGAAGCCGGTCTTCAGCTTGCGGAGGACAGCCGGAGAAGGCTGCTCGACGAATCGTTCTTGATTTATAACGCGCTGTGTACGCCCAGCGTCGGGTTGTGGCTCAGCTATCCGCTGGCTGACGAGGAAGGCAAGTCGCTGCTTCCGTCCGATGTGATCCGTCAGATCAAACGGTTGTTTCCGGACGTTCCGGAAAGGCTCCTGCTGAACGAACCGGCTGCGCAAACGACGGCTGGCGAGCAGCTCGAATTCGTGTCGCACCCGAACAAAGCGCTGTCCCTTCTGATCGTGCAGTTGAAGCAATGGATGCGGGGAACGCCGATCCACGGTGTCTGGTGGTCGGTGTACAATTGGTTCGCCCGCCAGCCTGAATATAGCGGCAGATTGGCGAGAATGATGGAGGCGCTGCAGTATACGAACCGGATCCAGCCGCTAAGTCCGGCTGCGAGCCGGCAGCTGTACGGGGACACGATCGAGACGAGCGTATCCCGGATGGAGCGGTTTGTCGCATGCCCCTACTCGCAATTCGTTTCTCACGGCTTAAGGCTGAAGGAACGGCGGATGTTTCGGCTGGAGGCCCCGGATATCGGGCAGTTGTTCCATGCGGCGCTCAGCCAATTCGCCGAACAGGTCGTCCGCGAAGGCGTCGACTGGGGCGGCATGACGGCGGCCGAAACCGAACGCCGTGCGGCACTCGTGATCGATGCGCTGACGCCAAGACTGCAGGGCGAAATATTGCTCAGCTCGAAGCGGTACCATTACATCGCCCGCAAGCTGAAGCAGGTGATCGCCAGAGCGGCGCTCATGTTAGGGGAGCATGCGAAACGGGGGCAGTTCCGTCCGGTCGGACTGGAAATCGCCTTCGGCGCAGGCCAGTCGATACCGCCGCTTCAGTACGAGCTGGAGAACGGCGTTCATATGAACCTGCGAGGCCGGATCGATCGCATCGACCGGGCCGATACGGAGCGCGGCACGCTGCTGCGGGTCATCGATTACAAGTCGAGCTCCAAGGCGCTGCAGCTCGGCGAAGTGTACTATGGACTATCGCTGCAAATGATGACGTATTTGGACGTCATTCTGACCCATGCCCCGCTTTGGCTCGGTACGGAAGCTCAGCCTGCGGGGGTCCTGTACTTCCACGTGCACAATCCGCTGCTGAACGTCAAGAATGCGATCAGCGCCGAGCAAATCGAGAAAGAAATGAAGAAACGGTTTAAAATGAAAGGTCTTCTCACTGCCGATCCAGACACGATTCGCTTGATGGATAGCGGTTTGATCGGCTCCAGCGGTTACTCGGAGCTGCTTCCGGTTGCGTTGAAGGCGGACGGCGGCTTTTACAAGACGTCTTCGGTCGCAACGGAGGCGGAATGGAATACGGTGCGCAAGCATGTCCGAAGGACCATTCGCGATATCGGCACCTCGATGACCGACGGTCATATCGGGATCGAGCCGTTCCGTATCGGTACGGCGACAGCCTGTCAAGGCTGCTCGTACAAGCCGGTATGCCAGTTCGATCCGCAGCTTGCCGGCAATGCGTTCAAGCAGCTGCCTGCGCTCGGCAAAGAGACGGCGCTGGAGCTGATGGAGCGCAAAGCGCAGACTCCTGCGGGCGGAGAGAAGGCGCGGACGTTCCGCCCTGCGGCCGCACGCACGAGCCCGCTTGCGGCGCTGGAAATCGGACAGGAGCCTGAAGAGGAGTCGGCGGAATCCGAAGAAGGAGGGAATGAACGATGAAGATGAGCATACCCAGACCAGAGGATAGCACGTGGACGGACGATCAGTGGAGCGCTGTAGCGACTCGCGGTCGTTCCGTCCTGGTGGCGGCGGCGGCGGGATCGGGCAAGACGGCGGTCTTGGTCGAGCGCATCATCCGGCGCATAGCCGATCCGAACTCGCCAATCGACGTTGACCGTTTATTGGTCGCGACGTTCACGAAGGCGGCCGCTGCCGAGATGCGTCACCGGATCAGTGAGGCGCTTGAGAAGGCATTGACCGCCGATCCGGAATCGGAGCATTTGCGGCGGCAGCTGGCGCTGATTCCGCGCGCGTTTATTACGACCCTTCATTCCTTTTGTATGGAAGTGATTCAGAAGCATTACCAGCGTATCGGACTTGATCCGGGCTTTCGTATCGCCAATGAGACGGAAAGCGCGCTGCTGCGTCAAGAGCAGCTGGAGGAGCTGCTGGAAGAACGGTACGGCGAAGCGGCGGAAGGCGATCCGTTCTGGACTTTGGCCGACTCGTTCAGCGGCGATAAGAACGACGAAGGGTTGTTTCGCCTTGTGCAGCGGTTGTACGACGATTCGCGCAGCCATCCTTGGCCGGAGCATTGGCTGAACGAATGCGTACGCATGTTCGGGGAACGGCGCTTGGAAGATGATCATCCGTGGCTGTCCAGCCTCCGGGCTGCGGTACGGATAGAGCTGCAGGGCGCAATCGGGCTGCTGCGGGAAGCGATCCGGCTGTCCCGGACGCCGGGCGGCCCCGAGCCGTATTTGGCCAATCTGGACGACGACCTGACGGTTATCGAGTATTTGCTGGAGCTGTCGGAAGGACACGGATGGGAGCATTTGTATCACGCTGTACAGGGCGCGGGATTCGGCAAGCTGAAGCCGTGCAAGGGCGATCATTACGATAAAGAGCTGCAGGAACGCGTCAAGGAGCTTCGCAATGCGGCGAAAGACAAGCTGGCGACCCTCAGGGAGGAATGGTTCTCGCGCAGCTTGGAGCAATACGACGAAGAGTTGAAGCGAATGGCGCCTTTAATGAGCGCGCTGGCCGAGCTGGTCATGTCGTTCGGAGAGCGGTATCAAGCGGCCAAACTGGATAAAGGGCTGGTTGACTTTGCCGATCTGGAGCATTACTGCCTCCGCATTCTAAGTGAGGAGGGGGCAACCCCGGACCATCCGGTTCCATCCGCTGCGGCGCTGGAATACCGCGAACAATTCGAAGAAGTGCTGCTTGACGAATACCAGGACACGAATCGGGTGCAGGAAGCGATCGTCGCTTTGATCTCGCGGGAACGGCCCGGCAACCGGTTTATGGTCGGCGATGTGAAGCAGAGCATTGTGCGCCCATAAGGCGCATCAGTTTTCCTCATTAAGCGGAGGGGCTTCCAGGGTATCGAAGTCATGCCGCCCAACTTATCCAAAGGGGAAACCTGGCGGGGAGTGCAGCATGTTGGGAAAGTCGTAAGTTGGTGAGCTAACGCACCACGACTGAACGGCGAGGCATAAAGATAAGTACAAGGATGAAAGCTAAACTGCTTAAAGTCTAGTCTCAGCGGGCCCATGCTTGCCAGACAGGAAAGTTAGCTGCTACCTGTTATCAGCACGCTGACAGTGGATAGATGGAACGCTGTCAGACATCTCATATCGGATAAATGCTATAATATGAGATGATACCCAAGCTTCTCAAGTGCTGACGCACACCTGGACAGGTGGAAAGGACGAAAGGACCATCCGACAACTTATCGCGCTTGGACTGATGTGACTAAATGGGGATTACCTAAGTGAGAATGCCCGATATGGCTATATCCGAAGGGATTGAATATCTCATAAGGTAACGGAGTCTCCGTAGTAGTTCGAGATAGGGAAAGCCTGTCACATGGCGAAGGGAGACAGCTTGTCGGTATAAAATTTGCGGAAAGGAGCGCAAGGCTCCGTGAATTCTAGCGAAACTTTATACCTATTGACCAAGATATCCAGTGAGAAACCTGACTATAGATTTGATAGGGTATATCGACTTTTCTACAACACAGACTTTTACTTCCTGGCCTATAACAATTTATATGTGAATGACGGCAGTGGAACACGGGAGATCGATGGTGTGACCGCTGACAAGTTCAGCTTGGAGAAAGTCAACGCTTTAGTTGAGTCGATGAAAAACGAATCGTATCAGCCTAAACGGGTTCGGAGAACGGGTATCCCTAAGAAAAACGGTCAAAAACGACCGCTCGGGAATCCTTCCTTCCCGGACAGAATCATCCAAGAAATATGCAGGATGATCCTTGAGGCGATATACGAACCCGCTTTTGCAAATTTCAGTTACGGCTTTAGACCTAATCGCAGCTGTCACACGGCCCTCCACGAAGCCAAAGTTCAATTCAAGGGAGCGACCTGGTTCATTAAAGGAGATATTAATGGTTATTTGGATCATCTCTCCCATCATAAACTAATAGCTATCCTTGAAAAGAAAATAAAAGACGCCAAGTTCATCCGACTCATATGGAAATTGCTTAGAGCTGGTTATTTGGAAGATTGGAAGTACAACGGTACTTACAGCGGCACCCCTCAAGGCGGCCTTGTAAGCCCTGTTCTTGCCAACATCTATCTGGACTGCTTGGACAAGTGGTTTATCTCTTATAAGGAAAAGTTCGACACGGGTTCTCCGAAAATGAAGAAAGTTTCTACCGAATACAAGAAACTGGACATGCGGGTTGTTCGGGCTAAGCGGAAGCTGGAAGCTGCTGACGACGCAAGCACTCGCGAGACCGTGACTGAATTTTTTAAAGAGCAATCCGCTGTAAGGAATAATCTTCCATATGACGCATCGGATGAATCGGAGTTCAAGCGTATCAAGTGCATTCGATACGCCGGCGAATTTGTCATCGCGGTCTGGGGCAGTAAAGAGCACAGTGAAAAGATTAAACAGGATGTCAAGGATTTCATGCTTCGGGAATTGGAGATTGAAGGGTCGGAAGAAAAGACGCTCATCACTCATGCTGAAGCAGGGACTAAATTCCTTGGGCACATCATGAAGGTCAAAAGCGACTGGAATTTCAATAAAGATCAAACCGGCGCCAGAAAGAGAGAGGGGCAGGATCGTGTCGAACTCTATATGCCGGATGATATCGTCAGGAACTTCATCATCAAACACAAGATGGTTAAAGACATTGATGCCAAGCCATGGCGGATGCTCCACATTCCGTCCATCATCCATCTTCCCGATATCGAAATTGTTGCGTTATACAACGCACGCCTTCGAGGTTTATACAATTTTTACAAAATGGCTATGAATGTGAGCACGTACATGCGGCAATTGCGGTATGTTATGGAATACAGCTGTTTGGCGACCCTTGCCAACAAGCATAAGTCCAGTATCGCTAAAATAAAGCGGAAGTTCGCTGTTGATAAGAATTGGGGCATTCCTTACGAAACGAAAACAGGTCTAACCAAGACTCTCTTTTTCTATAAGGACGGATTTTCAAGGGCCAAGGCTCCCTATACGTTGTCTGACCCGGACCTTCATCCCCGTCTAATGCCTTTCTTCAACAATGCTGCGAGCTTACTCGATCGGCTGCGTGCCGGTCAGTGCGAGCTCTGCGGTACAAACGACTTCAGGCTTGACTACGAAGTACATCACATGAATAAACCCATTAACCTCGGGGGCAAAGAGATACGGGAACGAATGAGGATCGGCAAGAACCGGATCATGCTTATCGTTTGTCCGGAATGTCATCATAATATCCATCAGGGTTACTAGGAATCTAGGGTCGAGATGACAAGTGGCGAGCCGTATACCCGGAGACGGGTACGTACGGTTCTGAGGGGAGTTCTTCGAAACCTGTCACAGCAATGTGACAAGGCGCGGGGTTCTTACCCTACTACCGCTTTCGGCTGGCAGAGCCGGGATTGTTTCAGGAGAAGTATAAAAGCTATCGGGCGGACGGCAGCGAGCCGGGGCAGCGCATCGATTTAGCGCGTAACTTCCGCAGCCGGCGCGAGGTGGTCGACGGGACGAACTATATTTTCCGTCAGGTGATGAACGAGAGCGTCGGCGAGATCGACTACGACGCCAGAGCGGAGCTCGTCTGCGGCGCGTCCTATCCGGAGGACGGGGGCGACCGTGCGGCCGAGCTGATATTGATCGACAGGTCTGCGGATTCCCGTGAGGAGCCGGGCGCAGGCGCTTCGCCGGACGCGGATGCGGAAGGGCAGGAACCCGAAGGCGGCGGAAGCGACCCGATGTCGGAAGCGAAAGAACTCGAGACGGCCCAACTGGAAGGGCGGTACATCGCAGAGCGCATTCTTTCGATGATGGGAGCGGACGGCGGAAGCAAGTACCAGGTCTATGACAAAGGTGCGAAAGCGATGCGCGACATTGCGTTCCGTGACATCGTCGTGCTGCTGCGGGCGACCCAGCAGTGGGCGCCGGTGCTGATCGAGGAGCTGCGCCTGCGGGGGATTCCGGCTTATGCGGAGCTGAACACCGGTTATTTTTCGGCGACGGAAGTGCAGGTTGTGCTGTCGCTGCTTCGGATCATCGACAACCCGTATCAGGATATCCCGCTTGCCGGAGTGCTCCGGTCGCCGCTCGTCGGCTTGGACGAAGAGGAGCTCGCGCATATTCGGATCGGACGGCGCCACGGACCGTTCTTCGATGCGGTTCGCGCTTACATCGGCCGGGAATCCGCAAGCGGCGCGCATGAATCTGGGCAGGCTCGTCAAGCCGCAAGCGGTTCGGGAGATTGGCTTGCGGCGAATGGAAGCGGGAGCGGCGATCAGAGTCCAGCCGGAACGAGCGAAGCGGACTTGGCTGGCTGCGGCGCGGAAAGCGAGCAAAGTCTTGCGCAAGCCTCCAACGACATGTTCGTACCGCGTCCGGCGTTGCGGCACAAGCTTCAGCGGTTCCACGAGGCGTTGAAGACGTGGCGGCTGCAGTCGCTGCAAGGGCCGCTTGCCGATTTGGTCTGGGATATTTATCGGGAAACCGGTTATTTCGACTTCGTCGGAGGGCTGCCCGGCGGGGAACAGCGTCAGGCGAATTTGCGGGCGCTGTACGACCGTGCCAAGCAATACGAAGCGACGAGCCTTCGCGGCTTGTTCCGGTTTTTGCGGTTTGTGGACCGGATGCAGGAGAGCGGAGGGGACCTGGGAACGGCCCGCGCGCTTGGGGAACAGGAAGATGTCGTGCGGATTATGACGATTCATAAGAGCAAGGGTCTGGAATTCCCGGTCGTGTTCGTCGCCGGCTGTGCCAAGGCGTTCAACCGCCGCGAGCTGACCGATGCATTCCTGCTGCACAAGGAGCTCGGCTTCGGCCCGAAGCTGACGGAGACGGATACGCGTGTCAGCTATCCGACGCTGCCGTGGCTTGCAATCAAGCAAAAAATCAGGATGGAGTCGCTCGCCGAAGAAATGCGGGTCTTGTATGTCGCGTTGACCCGGGCGAAAGAGAAGCTGATTTTGCTGGGAAGCGTGCGCGGTTTGGAGAAGCTGCTCGGAACCTGGGGACGTTACGTCGGCCGCGATGTGCTGCCGCTGCCCGACGATACGCTGGCCTCGGCCCGCTGTTATTTGGATTGGATCGGACCGGCTCTGATGCGTCATCCGGACGGAGAGCTGATGCGGCAAGCGGTAGGAATCGACGAATCGCCGCATGCGATCGTGATGCGCGAGCCCTCGCGTTGGCGAATCGAAATTTTAAGCCAGGAGCGGTTCGCCGGAACAGTTCAGGCGGCGGCGGGGACGGAAGCGGCGAGCTCGGATCCCCGTTGGGCGTCGCTTGCCCGGCTGGAGCCGGTGGACGATACGGAACGCTGGGAGCGCGAAGTATGGCGACGGTTATCGTGGCGCTATGCGCATCCGGACGCGACGCAGGTGTTCTCCAAAACGTCGGTGACGGAGCTGAAGCGGCTTTCCGAGCACGACAAGCTGCTCGATCTGCTGGCGGAAGACGGGGCTGCTGCGACGGTACGCTGGGACGAGTTCGGCGAGGCTTTGTTCGGCGGAACGGCGAAGGCGGCACGCTCGTTGCATGCATCCGCTCCACAGAGCGAATCCGGCACAACGAGTGAATGGCCGGCAGCCGGCGCTTCGGGCCGGCGGGCTTCGGCTTACCGGCCTCTCATCGTGAGGCGGCCGCGCTTCCTGGAGCAGCGGGAGCTGAATGCCGCCGAGCGCGGATCGGTGTTCCACGCGGTTATGCAGCATATGCCGCTCGGCCGTCTTCCGCAGGAAGCGGATATCCGCGAAACGCTCGCGGATCTGGTGCGCAGGGAACTATTGACGGAGTCGCAGCGCGAGCTCGTCGACCCGCAGGTGATCGCTTCGTTCTTTCAAAGCGAGCTCGGCGGTCGCCTGCTGTCCGCGCAGCGCGTATACCGCGAGGTGCCGTTCAGCTTCGGCCTGCCCGCCAGGGATGTATATCAGGGAGACGAAGCCGGACTTGCCGAGGAGACGGTCATGCTGCAGGGCGTCATCGATTGCTTGATCGACGAAGGCGACGGTTACGTGCTGGTCGATTATAAGACGGACCGTTTAAAAGGAGCCTCTCCGGCCAGCATCGCGGAGAAATATCGGCTGCAGCTTCAATTGTACGCGAGAGCGGTTCAGTCGATTTGGAAAAAACCGGTGCACGGCACGTTCATCTTTTTGTTCGACGGCGCGCATATCGTGGAGCTTTAGCCCTCAGGGGCGAATGCCCGGATACTAGAAACGCGAAGGAGGAATGAATCCCATGCGGATTTTGCATACGGCCGACTGGCATTTCGGGCGAACGCTGGAGGGCCGCAGCCGGCTGTCCGAGCAGGAGGCGTTTGTCGACGAGCTCGCGGCGATCGTTCGCGATCAGCAGATCGATCTCGTCCTGCTGGCCGGGGACGTCTACGACTCGGTCAATCCGCCGGCGGCGGCGGAGCAGTTGTTTTACGAGGCGCTGGCGCGACTGTCCGATCAAGGCAGCCGACCGGTGTTTGCGATCGCGGGCAACCACGATCACCCGGACCGGCTGACCGCAGCCGCGCCGCTCGCCGGGAAGCTTGGCGTTACGCTGATCGGGCTGCCTGAGCCCAGGGTGCATCGCGTGCCGATCGCCCGAACGGGGGAGACGGCGGTTTTGTTCGCGCTGCCGTATCCTTCCGAATCGCGGCTCCGGGAACTGCTGACCGATGAAGCCGACGAGGCGGTGCTGCGTGCGGCTTATTCGGATCGCGTGCGCCACATCGCGATGGAACAGGCGAAACATTTCAGTCCGCAAACGGTCAATTTGCTGATGAGCCATTTGTATGTGCTCGGGGGCAAAGAAACGGAATCGGAGCGGCCGATCCAGGTCGGCGGCGCTTATACGGTGGATGCGTCGGCGTTGGCGGTCGGCGCCCGTTATGCGGCGCTCGGGCATTTGCATCGTCCGCAGCAGCAGCTGAGCGGCGATACGGTTATCCGGTACAGCGGTTCTCCGCTGGCATACAGCTTCTCTGAAGCGGGACAAGCGAAGTCGGTGACGATTGTCGACTTGAAGCCGGGCGGCGAGCCGGTGCTGGAGGAGGTGTTCCTCTCATGCGGCCGCCCGTTGGTGGAGTGGAAGGCGAAGGGCGGCTTGGCGGAAGTGTACCGCTGGCTCGATGAAGCGAAGGACGCGACAGCCTGGATCGATCTGGAGCTGCATTTGCAGGAGACGATCTCGCTCGAGCAAATCCACCGGCTGCGGCAGACGCGGGAAGGCTTGATTCATATCCGGCCGGTTTATCCGGAGCTGGAAGCGGAGAGCGAAGCCTGCCGGGCGACTTCGAAGCTGCCGATGGATGAGCTGTTCCGCCGTTTCTACGAACGGCAGACCGGCGGCGCGTTGCCCGAGCCCGAGCTGACCCGGCTGTTTCTGGAGCTGCTGTCGGATGAGCAGGAGGAAGAAGAATCGGCTTAACGCTTACCATAGATTGGCAGAAGGGAGGCGCGTACGATGCGTCCGATATTGCTGCAAATTGGCGGATTGCAAAGCTACCGCGAAGTGCAGGAAATTGATTTCGGGGCTTTGACCGGGGCGGGCGTGTTTGGTATTTTCGGCCCGACGGGCAGCGGCAAATCGACGCTGCTGGACGCGATTACGCTGGCGCTGTACGGCAAGGTGGAACGTGCGCCGGGCGGCACGCAAGCGGTTATGAACCAGGCCGAGGACACGCTTTCCGTATCGTTTACTTTCGAGCTGGCCACGGCTGGAGGAAGCGAGCGGTATCGGGTAGACCGCCAGTTTAAACGGAATGGCGAGCTGTCGATGCTCGGCAGTCTTTGCCGCTTGATTCGCTACGAACAGGGAGAGACGATCGTTCTCGCAGACAAGGCCGGCGAAGTCAATCAGCATGTCCAAGAGCTGCTTGGCTTGTCGATGGCCGATTTCACCCGCGCGGTTGTGCTGCCACAGGGGAAGTTTGCGGAGTTTTTGACGCTTGCGGGCAAAGACCGGCGGGCGATGCTGCAGCGGCTGTTTCACTTGGAGCCGTACGGCGATCGTTTGAGCGCGAAAACGGCCAGCCGCTATAAGGCGGCCGATGCGGCCGTCAAGGAGCTGCAGGCGGAGCAGCAAGGGCTTGG
>NZ_VIDW01000058.1:0-26101 GCF_006519665.1 Paenibacillus sp. tmac-D7
AACTCTCTCCTTGCATAGCTGTATATTGACTTTATTATACCTATTACATGCTATACAGTCAATGTAGCCGCGCTTGCATCACGCTTATTTCCAATCCATCCAAATACAATGAGAATTCAATTCCAATAACAAACGTCGCCGTTTAGTGCCTACCTCAGAATAATCGTTGTCCTCAGTTATTGAGGAATAGACTTAAAATCATTATTCCGGTACTTCTAGTTTCACTTCTAAATCTTTTGTTTTCTGATCTTGTCGGTATCTTACAGTTATCACGTTATTCGCTATCTCAAAAAAATTTTTGGATAAGACAAGAGCTTGTGTTTCTTTCATATTTTTCTTTAATAGCATCGATTCGACGGCTGGACAGTCCCCCTGTTTCAATGCAAATTGATCATTTGAAATAAGGAGTCCGCAGTCAAAAACCAGATCCAACGACTTATCTGACTTATTATGAAACTCAATGTTGGTTTTATAATCATTGTGATCTGATTCTATCTGTGCCAGCAGACTCACACTTAAGGATTCGTCTTCAGCGAAACCTTTTAACTGACCTGGAGTCTCCTTTACTAACGGCTCGTTCAATGGCCCGTTTTCAATAGGGAAAGGGGCTTGAGTATACTCTATAGCGGTTTCAGTGATCGCATGAGAAGGACTTGATTCTGAAATCTCATCGATTGCTTGGGGCGTGGAACAACCGGTTACAAAAGAAATCGTGATTATAACCCCAAGTAAAAGAAACAGTCTGCTCATCAAATTAATCACCTCAACATTCAGACGCACCTAAAAGGAGGAATGTTCCAATTCCCTTTTGGAACGAGAGCACCATCAGAACCGCTCGTTACGCTGTCTCATTCTCCACTGTAGCTCTTCGTTCATATCCTTACCGCGTTTGGGCGGTTCATCGGAAATGTAAAGGACAGGTGAGAGTAACCTCTGTATCGTGACGGTAGCCAGTCGCCCCGCTTCATCGTTATCCAAATGCAGTACCAACCGCTTCACTTGCGGAAAACTTTGCAAAAATTGCGTGAGAGCGGCAGGCGGATCGCTTTGCTCTCGACCCGCCTTCGGCCTATAAATACCAGCTAACGACAACTTATGAGCTTGTCGCCAATTCCGACCGGCAAGATGCTCCAGCGTACAATACGATAAAAGATCAATGGCACTCTCAAACAGGTGCAGTTCAGGACTGTCGTTTAATGCTGGAATCGAAAATGAATATCGCTTGTCACTGCCAGCGGCTTCCCCCATATAACGGGTGCTTGTCGTTCCGCGTATCGCCGCATAGCGCGGAATCCCTTCTTGATCAAAGCCGACGAATACCGCGTTGTGATAGCGCCGGCTTTCATACAATCGCCCTGTTTCAAGACAATATTCGATCAACGCGCGATGGATACCGCGTTTGCTGAGGTATGCCGCGACGCGATGCGATGTGCGATTCGGTTCAGGAAGCTCAAACCGCACCGGGCGGTGTTGCGAAGGGTGCGAAAACGTAGGCTCGCTGACCGGATGAACGTCTTCGATTAGCAACACCGCATCAGGAAAAGACAGACCCCGCACTTTGATTAAATAGTCCAGCGCCGAACGTCCGCCGATCCCCCTTGACCACCAATACCATTTGCCGTTGGAAATTTTCAAGCTGTCGTGCGTTCGGGTGGTGTAGACATTGCGAGAGCAACGTACCAGTTCCGCAGGCTCGTATACTTGCAAATACGTGAGCAAATCCAACCTTTTTGCACGTTCGATCTGTTCCTTGCTTACATAGCTCATCGCCGCAGCTCCTTTCCATAGAAGCAAATAAGACATGACTACATTTACAAGTTGTGTCTGAACTTAATTGTAATTACATTCTGACTTCTCCTATGATTACTGGGTTCATTTCCAATATGTCCATATGACTAATCGCGATCCAAGCAGCGTCCGTTGGGTATACCGTTCATCGTGCCTTACTCTTACTCTTCCTTTTGGGATACAGGAAAGCTCTGCCTTCCCTCAATTCCGTAGCACCTTTCCTTTTCATGAACGCGTCTAAATCGCCCTCGTAAACCTGACTGGTCACCCCGTTTGAATCACGGATGTAATAGTACGTGTCGCCAAATACGTTCTTTTCTTTGGATATCAATTCCAATGTTGCCACGGTCTCTCCCTCCTCGGTCAAGCCGATTCCGTAACAAAGAGGCGGTAGAATCGGGAAAAAGCATCCGCCACTCGGGATGGCATACAACATGTGCATTCCTCCAAAAATGCGAAAAGGACCCCAAATCTGGAGTCCATTCGCAGTGTAATTTATAACTTTCATAGACAGCCTGTCTTTGACCTGTGAAATGCTGCACGTCGAAGACATCATTTTCTAAACGAAAAAAAGCCTACCGCGTGACGAAACGCGAGCAAGCTTCTATTGTTGAGGATACCCCATTTCGATTTCATCATAAAGCTCCAATTTTTCGACAAATACGCGTAACAATCGGCATGTCCTTGCAAATAAAGCGCCATTCGCTCCATCTGGTCGGATTCGTCCGATGCGCGCTTGTAATCCAGCCATGCCTGATGATCTTCGGCACTTGGAAAGACCGAAGCGTCTCCTTCCAATACCGATTTGACGAACGGATGCCGCTCTTTAAGATCGTTTCTTTGCCGGAGCAATCGTGCATACGCCTCCTCGTTTGCGCGCAGGCGGCTGACCGTCCTATTTTCAATCTCATCAAATACGGCTTCCATTTGTAGCACATTCATCGATTCCATCTGCATCCCCTCCTTGTTCCCACTATAACAAGAAGGAGGGGGAGGAACGAAGGTGCGAAAGCCGTTATCGTTCACGGCCCACAGCCCGTCGTTCCGGTGCTTCCGGTTCTTCGTCCGGCACGTTGTCCACGGTTTCATTTTCCCGCTTGTCCATGTTGAGCAGTGCATTCAATTCTGCAAGCCGCGCCGATTTCGTTTGCAACTCCTGCTCCTTCTCGAATGGAGCCGCGATTTGTTCCTTCGCCGTTTCCATTTGCTGACGCAAGGTGGCAAGCTGCTCGCGGGCACGCTCCAGCTTTGCAGGCAAGTCGGATAAGGCATTGTTGATCCGGGTTATGTTACCGCCCGCATCCGCACCTAATGCGACCGTATGACCCAGCGCACCGCGTAATGTTGCCTTATATTCCTTGTGGAAGCTGTCAAAGGACAACCACAAGGAAAATCCCCGATAGCTGCCGACTTCCTGCGGATCGGGTGATGTCATTCCTTTGCAAGCATCAAGCAAAGCCGCGCCTGCCGCCGCTCTCTCTGTATAGGTGAAATCCTTGATGACCATGCCGGGGAATTTCGATTCCTCCGATTCCTCGTGCTCAGTCGATTTGGAACGTAAGAACAATGCTGCATCCTGTTCATAACCGGCGATCCGTTCCTCCGTAGACTTGATTTGCTGCGGCAACATTTTGAGCAACCGGTCCTCCAGCGCGTAGCGCTGGCTTAAATGGTTGGCTTTGAGCAGCTTCAGTTTGGATACCTGGATATCCAAGTCCATTTTTTCTTTAATGTAAGGGTTCCCGGTCGCCAGCGCCTTAACCTCGGCATAGGAGAGGGCCGTCTCGTCAATATCCTCGGCGGAACGGACCGGCGACTTGCTGGTCATGATCTGCGAGATAAAACGCTGCTTATTCTCAAGTGTCTGGTATAAGTAAGCATCAAATGTGTTCTCGGTGACATAGCGGAAAATGTGCACCTCGCTATTCTGGTTGCCTTGCCGGATAATACGCCCGCTGCGCTGCTCTAAATCCCGCGGACGCCAAGGGCAATCAAGGTCGTGGAGGGCAATCAGTTTCGTTTGCACGTTTGTGCCCGCCCCCATTTTGAACGTCGATCCCAGCAATATCCGAACTTGGCCGCTGCGTACTTTAGCGAACAGTTCCTTTTTCTTGACCTCGGTATTGGCGTCGTGAATAAAGGCGATTTCCTCGGCGGGAACGCCTTTTTCCATCAGTTTGCGCTTTAGCTCGTCGTACACGTTAAATGTACCGTCCTGCTTGGGGATGGATAGATCGCAAAATACCAACTGCGTGAGCCGCTCTTCCTGGCTGTCCACCCAATATCGGTAGACGTTGTCCGCACAGGCGCTTACTTTGCTGCCTTCGTCGTCGGGGAGCATCGGATTGGCCAGCCGCTGATCGAGCGCCAGTTTGCGTCCGTCATTGGTGATCGTCAGCATATTGTCCTCGTGAGGCTCCACTTCCTTCGCCCGCACCCGTTCGGCGCGGCGGGCGAGATCCGCTACCATGTCGCGTTGAAAATCGCTTGGCGGCACGGCAACATTATGGAAGTGAGCTTTCGGCACGGGAAGCTGGAGCATGTCCGCCGTCTGAATGTCGGCCACTTCTTTGAACACGTTCATTAACTCGGGCAAATTATAAAAACGGGCAAAACGGGTTTTCGCCCGATAGCCCGTTCCTTCCGGCGCAAGCTCGATCGCCGTAACCGTTTCGCCAAATGTCGAAGCCCAGGCGTCAAAATGCTGCAAGCCCTGCCGCTTGAGCCGCTCGTACTGCAAGTAGCGCTGCATCGTGTACATCTCGGTGATGGAGTTGGAGATCGGGGTACCCGTCGCAAAAATGATCCCACGGCCCCCGGTAAGTTCGTCCAAATAGCGGCATTTGGCAAACATGTCCGACGACTTTTGCGCTTCGGTTTGCGACAGTCCGGCCACATTGCGCATTTTCGTATAAAGAAACAGGTTTTTGTACGAATCGGCTTCGTCCACGAATAAACGGTCTACGCCCAATTCCTCAAAGGTGACGACATCATCCTTCCGGCTTGTATCGTTCAGCTTTTCCAGCTTCGTTTGGAGCGTCTTTTTCGTCTTTTCAAGCTGCTTGATCGCATAGCGTTCGCCTCTGGCTTCCTTGAGTTCCCGGATGCCGTTTGTAATTTCCGAAATCTGCTCATACAGCTGCTGCCGTTGACGTTCCATTGAAATCGGTATTTTTTCGAACTGCGAATGGCCGATGATGATCGCGTCATAATCACCGGTCGCGATCCGCGCGCAAAACGTTTTGCGGTTTTTCGTTTCAAAGTCCTTCTTGGTCGCCACCAAAATATTCGCGGACGGATAAAGCTGCAAAAATTCCGCCGCCCACTGTTCAGTCAGATGGTTCGGAACGACCAGCATGCTTTTGTTGCACAACCCTAGATGCTTGCTCTCCATCGCTGCGGCGGTCATGGCGAATGTTTTGCCCGCGCCGACGCAGTGGGCAAAGAGGGAGTTGCCGCCGTACAATGCGCGGGCAACCGCATTGACTTGATGCTGGCGCAGCCGGATTTCCGGGTTCATCCCGGTGAATCGAATATGACTGCCGTCGTATTCGCGGGGACGGATGGCGTTAAACCGGTCATTGTACAGCCCTGTCAGCCGTTCGCGCCGCTGCGGATCTCGCCATATCCAATCGCGAAACGCTTCTTTGATCATCTCCTGCTTTTGCTGGGCGATGGCCGTCTCCTGCTTGTTCAGCACACGCTTTTCCACGCCGTCCTCATACACGGTGTCAAATACGCGCACGTCTCGCAAGTTCAGTGTATCTTCCAGTATCTTGTATGCATTAACGCGGTTTGTGCCGTACGTGACGTTCGCCTTAATATTGTTGCTACGGTCATCGCTTTTGCCTTTGACGTTCCAGGCCGCCGTATATTCGGAATACATGACGTTGATGTAGGTCTGGTACATCGGCGGCGTGTCCACCAGTTCAAACAGAAATTGCCGAATGTCCTCTGGCGGAAGCCAAGTAGCGCCCAGGCGGACGTCGATTTCGGAGGCGTCCAGGTCTTTCGGCTGTACCGCTTCAAGCGTTTTGACGTTTTCGCCGTAACGTTCGGCATCGTATGCGGCAAACTGTTTGGCCACGCGCAGCTTCTCCCGCACATTGCCGGACAGGTACGCATCCGCGGTTTCATAGATCGGCTTTCCTTTCTCGTCCAGATGTTCGGGATTAGGAAAGATGACGCCGCGCAGCTCCTGAATCAGCTGATCTTCCGTCATGCCGGTTAGCTCCGCCATATACGGCAGATCGACACGGGCTTTTGCACCGATGGAAACCGCAAGCGCTTCCGATGCGGTATCCACCTGTTCTACGTGGATACGCTGACGGATGGTGCGCTTGGTGAACATATCCGCTTTGCGCAGCAGCCGTCCTTCCTCGTCAATGATTTCAAGTGAGCAAAGAAGAAAGTAAGAACTGTCATCCGAAAAAGCAAGGCTGTTGGCGCGGCTGTTGATCAGGCCGTATTGTGCCGTAAACCGATCGTACTGCGCATTCAACTTACGCTGTTGCTGCCCAATCATCTCATCGCTGTAGTCTTCGGTTTGGTACTCGATCAACTCACGCACGGTGTCCCGCAGTCCGATCATGCCCTTAATGCGACCTGCTGCCGTCGCCGAAGTGTCCACACGGCGCATCCGGCTGTTCTCCCGATAATAGATGTGACCGTCCACCAGCGCAAAGCTGAAATTGCGGACAGACGGGTCAGCAGGGAGGGAGGTGTCTTCTTCTTCCGGCTGGTGATCACGTTCCAGTTCCACCCATTCGGCATGGATGTTAGACAATGCTTCGCGCAGCAGTTCATCCAGATTAGTGTCGGGATACGGCTTACAGGCGGTTTCCTGCCGGTTACCGTACATTCGGTCGTCAAAAACCATTGTGCCCAGCACCATGTCCGGATGGGCAGCAAAGTAGCTATTGATCGGCACACCGTCCGCTGTCTCTGCTAGTGATAGCCATGACTCGGTTTGCTCGCTGACAGCAACCATGCGATCCCGTTTTTGTAAAAAGATAATATCAGCGGTTACTTCGGTGCCGGCATTGGCCAGAAACGCATTATTCGGCAGACGCACTGCTCCGAGCAGTTCGGCACGTTCCGCAATATATTTACGTACCGCCGGGTTTTGCTTGTCCATCGTTCCTTTGGACGTAATGAAGGCAATAATGCCGCCCGGACGTACTTTGTCCAGCGTCTTGGCGAAAAAGTAATCGTGGATGAGAAACTTGTGCTTATCGTAACGTTTATCCGCCACACCGTAGCCGCCGAACGGCACGTTCCCAATGGCGAGATCAAAGAAGCTGTCCGGCAAGTTCGTCTGTTCATAGCCGCTGACGGCAATCGACGCCTGCGGATAAAGCTGTTTGGCCATACGACCGGTTATGCTGTCCAGTTCCACGCCAAAAAGCCGCGAGTCTTTGAACGACTCCGGTACCAGACCGAAAAAATGGCCGATGCCGCAGGACGGCTCCAAAATATTGCCGCTGCGAAAGCCCATCGATTCCAGACATTCGTACATCGCTTTGATGACGGTCACTGACGTATAATGGGCATTCAACGTTGACGCACGAGCGGACGCATACTCCTCCGGCTCCAGCAATTCTCGAAGTTCCGCATATTCAGCTGCCCACTGCTTGTTCGCTTCGTCAAATGCCTGCGGGAGACCGCCCCATCCGACATAGCGAGCAAGCACCGCCTGCTCGTCTGCTGTCGCTTCCCGCTGCTCCTTCTCCAGCTTGTTCAACAGACGAATCGCTTCTATGTTCCATTTGAATTTCGTTTTTGCGCCGCCATGCCCCAGTTCATCGTCAGTAATCCTGTAGTTAACCGCAGGAGCAGCCGGACGATCCGATGCTTGAGTTGGTGAAGGGACATTCGCTTGTTGCGTCTGTTGCTCCTGCTCATCGTTTAATCTAGTCGATGAAACATCTTCTTCCGCTACCAACTCCCAACCTTCTACATTTGTTAATTCCGGTTCTAGCTCCCCGGTAATCAGATGATCATTTAGCGGGTTTTCGCGCAGTATTCGCTCAAAATCCCGACGATTCCACTCTTTGATAAATAGTGGGAACTGCCGGTCTTGCAGCATCACCGTTTGCGATTCCAATTGCGCGACTTCATATTCGTCCGCACCAATCCAGACGATGCTGCCTACATCATAACCGTAGCGCGCCCGTTCCCGATTCGGCGTCATATGTTCCAGTTCCGCTTGCGCGTCCGGTTGGGGAAGCACATCAGATGATGATGCATCCAGCTGCGGCACATCGGGTCTAGCCATTTCCGCCGCTTGCTGCCGCCGCCGTTCTTCCTGTTCCTCCCCAAAGGCGGGCAATCGCTCGGTTTCCTGCCGGTTCAAGTAACGACCCGCTGCAAGCAGTTCGCCGATACGTTTCTGCACTTTCAACCACGGCAGCACGACCTGCGCATCCGGGTTCATGATGGAGCCGCGGGTGAGAGTGATGCCTTTGCTGTCATAATTCATATGAATATCCGTGCCGGTCAGCGCAGGGAGACGCCCGCCGATCCCGTATTCCCGTTTCAGGAAATCGGCGTTCTCCTGTGCGGACAGCGACTGCTGAAAATGAAGCGCAATGCGATACTTGCCATTCTCAAAACCGCTGCCGTTTTGCAAAACAGCGTCAATGACCGCTTGCGGCATGAAAAAAGCGGAGGCTTTTGCGTCCTCCGCTTGCTCCATCCACAGCGTCTGTTGCTGGATGGAAGGTTCTGCCCTTTGTGATAAGTCAAATTCGTTTAACAGCAGCATGCTGGAGATATGCCCTGCGATGGCACCCCAATCGTAAAAGCTTTGCGCCGTACGCTTATCCGCCGTTCCCGTCCACAGATGCAGAACATTGCGATACGGTTCAAACCCGGCTCGTAAGCCGTCTTCAAGCATTAGCTCAGTGATGCCAGCCGGAAACAAACTGCGCACATACAACAGTCGCTCGCGCTCATCTTCATGAGCATGGAAAAACGCTACAATCTCCGTCTTGCTTTCCCGCAGCGGCGCGGCTCGGATCATATCGTTGATAATCGCTTGGTCGTGAAAAAACGGAAGACTGCGGTCCTCCGTTTCCCGATCAAACCATTTTATTGATAAATCAGTTCCGTGAGAATCAGTTCCTCCGCTTGTTGCTTCAGGTTGTTCATATATCCCGTCCAGGCCAGCGGATTGCTCGTCTTGTCCGGAGCCGGGTGGGATGCGAGCAATTCCTGTATCGTCCGCTCGATCTGCTCCCGCGCTGTCTGGTCGATGTCCGCCAGATGTTGGTTCAACTGCTCCGACAACATCAGATGAGCGTACATGCCCTTCCGCTCGGTTTTCAGAAACGTCTTGCGCATCATCCCGTACTTCCCGATCGTCGTCTCCGCTTCGCTTAGCGTCAGGTTGGGCAACAGATAATCCCCTTGCGGCGTGTAGGTCAGCTCCATATTCATCCTTCCTTTCTTGTCGAGTAGCTTCATTGTGCGGCATGGAATCGGGTCTTGCAAGGGTGCGAGTCGAACGATCTTCATTCATTCGCTGTGCATCCCGGCGCAGCGCCCGGACGGTCGATTCCACTTCCCGCAACATCATCTCGGACACATCGCTAATCGCTGCGCCCAAATGGGACAATGTAGGAAGCGTGTTGAAATACCCGATGCCGGACAAATCTTCGATGCTGATGTAATGTGCGGGATTGAGTCCGCAACGGGTCATTGCCATGTAAGCGACGGCCGATTCGGCAGTTTGCTTGAACAGCAATTCCACATGCGGGATGTCCAGGTCCTCCAGTAAACTGTACTCCCGCTCTTTCATCAACTCGGCCACATAATCGGCGCTGTTGTCATCCACCGCATTTCGTGCAGCTGCGAGGAGTGCAGCAGGCAGATCCGCATGTGGTTCCATCTCATCCGACGCGCCAAACGCATTTCCCAGCGTCTCGATGACATGAGCCGTATCGCTGTCCTGCAAACGCCATAGCGATAACTCCGGCTGGCGTCTGCTCTGGGTATCCGATACGTCAAACACATGACGCAGACCCAAGTGGTTGCCCCGATCTTCGATCAGGGCGATCCCTTTGGCACCGCGTTTCACCCAACGGTCCAGCCGTTTGTTCCAAACGTCAATCGGCGCGCAAGCTGTCGCATCAGGACGTTGGGCGTAGATCAACAGTTGATCCTGAAACGGATATTTATAGTTCCAGGCTGCCGTCCGCAAAAAATCCGCCCAGCGCTCAGGCTGGTTCGTCACTGTGCGAGCCATGCTGGCAGCTAGCTCGACAATGCGCTGCAACTTGGCTGTCATGAGAGCACCTCCCTTACAGAAGCGTAATTTGATTGGTCAGACGAATGCCTTCTTCGGAATAACGAGCCGTAATCCGAAGGAGTCCGATAAGTATCAAGCGATGGAGATTGCGGCGGACAGTGGAAGGGGAAAGGCCCACCTCCAAAGCCAGCTTTTTACCGGACAACAAGACGCAGCCAAGCCGTCCGCCCGCGCGGTCCATCAGGTAGCTGTACAGCAGTTTTGCGGCAGGCGGGACTTTCGCTTTCGCCAGCAGTTTATACCTCGCGAGATCGTTCATGGTCTTCCTCCTCAGCAAGCACTAACACCCCGACAAACGATCCTGCCGGACGTAGCAGTACAAATAGAAATTGTAGTCTCCCGTATGCGGAAAACAGCGCAGATAGTATCGATGGCGCTCCGTTTGAAAACAAAAGCCGTAAACGCCGGAATGCCACGCACCGGATAAACGGGCCTCTGGATGCGACAGGCAATAGCGGTTCATCCGGCTGCGGCTTTGAAGCAGTCCTTGCTCGGTCAACGTCTGCACCACCGCATCCAGTTCCGCTCGAAAGGACGGCGTTTTGAGCGCAGGTGCATGATCGAACCAGGTTGCCCAGTATGTCTCGCCGCTGCTGCCAAAATAGCCGCGAAGGTGCCCGATGCATCGCCGTTCCTCGTCTTTCTCCCTCGAAGTGGAATAAAAATAAGCCGCATCCTCCGACACGGCCGCTTGCAATCTTTCCAGCATGATCTTTTCCTCCCGGCTGGTATAAAAATAAGTTTTCTTTAATGGGTTCCCCCTGTGCCATAGTCGTCATAGGAGGATAGATTCGCATGATAAAACACAATATCCCCGTCCTTCAACTGGAACGTCACGCCATACGGGTCGGTGAAACTCCGCTGAAATCCTTCCATCTGCCATTGGTTATTCAGCGGTCCGAACATGTATTGCAAATGAGGATGGTTCAAGTCTTTGTTGCGGATCGTTTCGAGATTGAAATTAACGACGATGTACCCATCCTTCAAGAAAATAGGCGACTTGTCATCCAGCCGGTTTTTCCGTCCATATTCCGCCAAGTTGAACCCTTTGGGCACCACATACGGCGCGGCAGGCAAACTGTATTCGCCATACCACTTCTGCACCGAAGCGTTGGCGCGGGCCGCATGGACGCCGGAAGGCACGTTCATACTGCCGATAAACGTCCGAAGCTGCGGCGGAAGCAGCATAATGTCGTAGCCGCCGACATACTTTGACTTCTGCACATCCATCATATATTGATCGATAAACGTCTGCTTGGTACCGGACGAACCGCTTAACGACCAAAGGGTGGCGGCAGTATCGGTCAACTCCTGCCTGGGTACATTGCGCAAGCGAGCGTCAAGCGTCACATATCTCTTCTCCGTATCGTCGATAGATCCGATGCGAATAAACCGCCGATTTCCCGAATGGTAGTAAAGATCGACTTCCTGGCGGTTCCTTCCCTTGCTGTCCACAAAATAAAACGTCGGTGTAATGCGGATGCCGTCTCCTGCGCCGAACATGTTGCCTTTCGTCATCACTTCAAATTTGAAATGATAGCCCGTTTTGACCGATACGTTCTTTTTGCCGCTTTCCGGGTGACTGCCTTGCCGTACCGGCAGCACGTAAGGAGGGGTATTGCCGCGCGGTGCGCCGTCAATGCCTTTCGTTCCGACCCAATAAGCGTTTCCGGTCGGCGTTGCGCTGCCCTTTTGGGTACGGAACACCGACTCCCAAGCAAAGTCGGCGATGTCGGTGATCCGAAAATCATAGAGGCGGCCAATGACTTCCACCGGAACCACCTGCGTAGCCACATGATGTGTCAAGTCCAGATTGGCATTCATTTGGGACGTAAAGGAAGCCGGACTGTTCTCAGCAAACGTTCGGAATAACACGTCGTAATTACTCTCATCCACCCAAACGGGCAAGTAGAAGGTCGTCTGCGTTTGTCCGACCGGGATGGACACCCACGTTTCTTTCGGAACGAACGTTGTGCGATCCGCTTTGTACACGTCAAACGGAAAACGAACCTGTTTATCTCTCACATACTTGGCATAATCCCGATTGCCGTAGCCCTTGATGTCCTTGTGCGGGCCGCTTGTCGGAATCGTCACGGTAAAAGGCCGATCCAAAATGAGCGCCGAACGTCCGGCGGTCGGCTGCGTCTTCTGATTATGCGCCTGATCGTCCGACACCGAGGCGTAGTTCACCACCGGTGTATGCACGGTCACCGGGTTGATGCCGTTAATCGGATAGGTTTTGTCTCCGCCGCCGCCAATGCCTTTAATCAGGGAATATGATATTGTACCGGTACTTGGCTGACTTGCTTTGTTCGTTTTGGACGCGTCGATAAGATAGCCTTTGCCGTACAACACATCTTGCCCGATCATCGTCGGAGCCGGAATCGCGCCCGGCGTCGGCGCTTTTTCTTCAACGATTCGGTTGTCCATGATGGTTGTTCCGTTAAAAACGAGCGAATCGTTTTTTACTTTGATTTTGCCAATCGCTTTCTCGGCCTCGTTTTTCCAATCCTCGTTCGGAACGGAGGGGCGGCTGGAACCGCCGGAAATCGTTTGTCCGGGAAGAGTCACATTCGAATAGACCGGATCGGTGATATGCGCGCTAAGCGACGCATCATGCGATGCGGAAACGGTTGGCGGCCTGTAGCCACTCGGAACAAGCGTAACTGTTCCCGAAGGAAGCGCATAATTCGAGACCGTCGCCTTTTGAATGCCGTATACTTCAAGATTTTGAATCGTCCAGAAGCTGTACCTGCGTTCAATCGAATAGTTTTTGGTGACCGTCTGTGTGTCTGAACGCGGAACCGAAATGGTCGTCGGATTCCCGTTCGCATCAGGCGGGCCGGGAACGTATTCGGTCCATCGCAACGTATATGTCCGGCTTACGGAAATCGGGTATTGCTTTGAGCCGGCCGTTTCCGTGAACGTATTGCGGTACAAGTACGATTTAGCCAAGGCGTTCACATACAGGCTCTCCGAAGTCGGAATGCCTTGCAATACATCAAACTTTTCTGCGCCGCGCGCTTCCGCCTGAATGACGGCGGAAACGGTTGGCTCCATCACTTCAGCCTGCTGGGAATCGCCGGGCTGCGGTTCTCCGCCGCCATCACCTTTGTGAACCGTATGATCGGATGTCGAATCCCCGGTATTGCCGTCCACATCCTTCACGACAACGGTGATTTTTACGCTTACTTTGTCGCCGGAGGTAAACGGGATTTTGATCGGAATCGTTTTATTAGCCGAAGTGCCGGAGAGCGTTCCGGTTTTGTCGCCTGTTTGAACAAGTCTGGCGTTTCGAATATCCATGATTTCGTATGATTTCAGGATTTTTAATGACTTCACTTCAAAAACAAAATTCCCGTCCATTTCGGTCACGTTTTTGTCAACGGTTTCCGGCGCTTCAATCCGGGACGTAACCGTAACCGAGGAGGGAATTTTGTATATGCCGATAAAGTTGGAGCCGCCCGATCCAACGAGAATGGATCGCTCCTTGAGCTTGGGATCGCCTTTCTCCTGAATGAACAGCTTCTCGTCGGGCTTGTTATTGTTCGTAATGTAGGAGCGGATGATTTCATAAGTTTGGCCGCCAGAAGTGATTTGGCCCTCAAACGTATGATTCGCTTCCTCTCCTGTTGCGAAAACGCCTTTGTCCACTTCCTTGAGCTTTGTACCGTCTTCTTTCTGATAGATGGCTTTCACCGGGTTGTTCTCCGCATATTCGGCTATGGCATCTGTTCCACCCAGCGCAACCGTAAAACTTCGCGTTCGCACCTTCGGATTCGTTTCGGGATCTTCCTGCAGCCAGTTTTTCTTCGTCGGGTCCTGCTTCGGTGATAAATAGGAGCGAACGATTTTGTACGTTTTCCCGTTATCTTCGATCGTTTCGGGAAATTCATGGTTGATCGTTTCTCCGATTTTGTATTTGCCCTTTTGAAACGTCACTTCCGGTTTTTGAATGACTTTACCGTTTACGGTTTTCGCAATGACATCGACCGGAAAATCCGCACTGCGGTAGGGCACATGTATGCCGAAATAATCGTCCAAGTCGTCCTCGTGCGCCCAAGGTTCGGCCCGTTTGATCTCTTCCAATGTATAAAATGGCCCTTTGCGCACGTTGCCATTTCCATCGATGGACACCATAATCGCATACAAATACAAGTCGTCGTTGTCCTTGATGTCGCCCATGCCCGCCTTCCACATGCCTTCCGTGACAAGCGCCTCGCTGACTTCGTAAAAGGTTGTTAAAGGCTGGCCGGGGATCGGCGGATTCGGGTATTGGCCTACCTGCTGCACTTGTTGGTTCAAAAACGAAGCATGCTGGCCGTTTTTCGGATTGCCGCACTGCTTGGGCGAAGTATTCGTGCATAATTGATCTCTGCGTATCGTCCAACCTACCGTTCTGTAGCGGATGGAAGAGGTTGCGGCCGTACTGGTTATTTCAAAGCTGATTTTTCCTGCCTCGGTTCTTACTTTGGGGGGCGCAGCATTCGCTACGAAAGGAAATACAGAGAATAAAAAAGAGCATGCCAGAAGCACGCTCAACGCCGTTTTTATGATTTTGTTTTTCCTCATCTATTTCGAGTCCGCCTTTCCGATGAGATAATTACGGAATAAACTTGCTCCTGGATCGACTTTCAATGTACTGCCCCAATCTCCACCAACATTCGTGGATAGGGAAATATCCGCATATCCTTCGTACCAAACCTGCGTTTCGAATTTGCGGTCGTTGGGGAAATGCTCATCGTACAGCAAATTCTTACTCTCTGTGAATGAATTGAATTTGATTCTAAACTTGGAACGCACGTAATTGTTCCCAAACCCATCCTTATAAATCATGGACGGTTCGGGATCCAGGTATCCCTCGATCTGAATCTTGTTTTCTTTAACCCAATCCACATAGCGACGTATATATTTCAGTTCCGCATTGGAACTTTGCACTTTCGTAGCAAATACCGCTTGCGCCCACATATCATCGATCGTTTTGTAATCCACGTTCAGCCACAGCGCGCCGAACGTTTTCAACCGGTTCATCCAAATATCCACGTTTTTCTTATTAAATTCCGGTATGGTCGAATAGAGAACAGATGAAACTTTGCTGTCCGTAGGATGCGAGTAGGGATAAGCCATTTCATACGCTTCATTCGGCACATCGGCTAGGATATACGGATAATCTTTCGCGTTCTTTGGCAGATTGGTTGTGCGAATGAGTCGGCCCCATTCATCGTAGTTTGCATTGGCATCTTCTTTTGTAGAAATAAAGACGGTCGATGTCGGGCTATCCCAATTCACTTCCGCCCCCAGCGCTTCGCTGACAAAACGCAGCGGGACAAACGTCCGGCCGCCGCTGGTGATCGCCTTCGTATCGAAAACCATTTCTTTGCCGTTAACGAGCGCCTTGCTTTCGCCGATCGTAAGCACAATATGCAGGTCATCCCGCTCAATCGGTACGGTCATGGTTTGTGGCTCCCAGCCTACTTTCGCGCCCATCTTTTCCGCGATGAATCGAACCGGCACGAGCGTCCGGCCATTTTCATCCACAAAAGCCTGTGCGTCGGGAAACCAGATTTTATGACCGTCCATAACGACGCTGACAAAGGATGGAGGTTTGCTCGCCGCGTTTGCCATCATACTGAACAGGCTGCAAAGCATAACGGTGACTAGCCCCGATAATATCCATTTTCTCACGCGATTCACTCCTCTCAATATTATTGCTAATGACGAATTTGGTAGATTTCGACTGTTAGATTCATCATAGAACCGAATCGGCGGAGTGTCCACTTTCTGAAATAGCTGTCGTCTTGTTACGATGGTGCAGGCGGACAACCAAGCGGCATATAGCCTTTTAGCGCAGCCGCTTTTTCGCTGGAAAACGTTTCTTCCACCGGATAGGAAAAGCCGCATGTGGTGTGATAATACACCTTCATGCTTCCTTTTCTGGCTCCAACAATCTCCGGCTTCTTGAGCACGCGGCTTCCGCCGAGGGCGTAGTTGTTATAAAACTTGCCTCCCATCGGAATGCCTTGAATAAAGGCAAGTACCCCGACATCATCCACGGTATTGTGCCACTCCTCTTGCGAAATCGTTGGCAACGTGAACGTGTAGGAGAGACCAAATCGGGAAACCGATTCGTTATGTTTGTTGATCCGGTAGGCCAATTCGTCCTCGATTGCGCGGACAATGGTACTTCGGCGCACCTGCTCGAATCGCTCCGCGTCTTTTAGCAGCGCAATGTTCGTCTGCTGTCTAACGTCGACTCGCAAGCCCTCGTGCCAGCTTCGGCTGCCCGCATCGTAAGCGAGGACGAAATCGTCCAGCGTGAACGAAAGGCTGTTGCCCGATAGATCGGCGTAGGCATACGGCTTTTTCGCTCCCCAAACCGGTTTTCGTTCCGTGTTCCCGTCAGTTCCCGTCCACTCGTCCTCGGCATAGATGTAAAAGCCGTCGTACCCGATGACCACGACTGCCGGGATATACCGGTTGAGTACTCCTTGCGCAATGGGATCGTCGGCGATGCCGAAGTTTGTGTATAGCGTTCGATAAAAAGCGGCAATTGCTTCGTCTTTATTCAGCGCCACCCGCTTGGCCGATTCGTATTGCGTCTCCCGTTGCTGGTTGGCATTGACAGTCAACGTTCTCGCCGCGTCATCCACCGCCGCATTCAGCGCGGCATTATACCGCAGTTCGGTCAATAGCGCCTTCCGCTGCGTTTCGACTTCGATCCGGTTCACCGTCGCAAATGGCAGAAAAATGAGCACCCCAACAATGGCCCATTCAATGATCTTCATTGCGCACCACCCCGCCGTATGGAAGGTATATTTTTTCGATCGGACTGATGGCCTGGTTCAGAAAATCGAATAGGGTCGTGCCAGGTGTCCGGTTCGTATTTTCAACCGTAACCGCAAAGGTATCGCCAACCCACAACTTGTAACGTCGCGCCACATCATCTTTTCCGGCCGTGCTGTTCGGGAACAGAACGGGAAGGATCTGTGCGTTATAATACGTGTAGTAGTGAACTTCGTAGCTGCCCCGAAAAGTCTCCGGCCTTGTTGGGTCGTCATACACCGGCACGTACTTTTTGCTTCCGTGTTCCATCTGCACATCGAAGGTGTTGCCCGTTGCCGCAATCGTCTCCAAAAAGTCGTTATACATGGTCGGCGACACATAACCTTTATCCCGTACCGCGTCCACAAAAGCTGTCGTCGCTTTCAGGACGACCAGTTCGGAAACATCGTCCTGTTGGTCGAATGCAGCAGAAATTGGGTAAAGGTAGAGCAATAGAATGGCAATGAGCAACGCAAATATTTTCGAAATACTGTTCATGGCATTCTCCTTAACGTGAGACGAAAATAAGGCGCAGCAGCTGACCGGACGCATCCCGCTGGGCGACTGCCGAATACCGGGCATTCAAGCGAATCCCGAAGGGGACGAACTGTTCCCGATCAAGCGGCGGCGCATATCGAACGCCGTCCACCACGATTTCCGCTTCTCCCGTCTCCAGACGGGCAATGGATTGCACCACCTCTGCGCCGGATACGATGCCATCGCCAGCCTGGGGCGAAAACGACTGCTGCATGTTGCGGTCCAGCGACTTTCCCGACACATAGGCGGTCGAGTTCAGCGCAGCCCCGGTTTGAAAGAGCAGAAGCCCGCTTGTGACAGCCATCAGAAAGAGGAGACAAGCCACACTCATCTCCAGCATCGTCCTGGGGGCATGTTCCATTGGTTTCCCTCCTTGGAAACGCAGGGGCGTCCGTCAGTAGAGGACACCCCATAAGCGTTTTATGATAGTCAAGGTATCGATCGCTTATTGCTGTCGGAACACGATGCCGCGGATGACGTTGCTGCTGTCGTGAACCAGTTGCGCCCGGAATTTGCCGCTCGGATTGACGTAGTTTATATCTGATTCATCGACCGCATGACTGAGTTGCCCCGGCGCTACGCCAATGACCGAACCATAGGTTACGCTGTCCATCGGAACGCCTGTATTGATCACTTTTCCATACCACTGGCCGACCGGATTT
Source organism: Paenibacillus sp. tmac-D7 (assembly GCF_006519665.1). Classification (NCBI taxonomy): domain Bacteria; kingdom Bacillati; phylum Bacillota; class Bacilli; order Caryophanales; family Paenibacillaceae; genus Paenibacillus; species Paenibacillus sp. tmac-D7. Next base: position 18,121 of record NZ_VIDW01000058.1, read on the forward strand.
TTCCCCGTGACGATCTGAATGCCAAACTGGTCTTGATCGCTGAACTTGCGCAGCGCATTAACCACCTGGCTTCCTGATAGCGTCGTGTTGTCGTACACTGTAAACGCCGTTTGTGACAGTTCGGTCTGAATGTTACTGAAATTGCTTTGCGCCGCTTTGGTTGAGTCTTGTGCGGAAATAAACAACACAACGGCGAGGGTAATGAGTGCGATGGCAAGAAAAATGCCTGCTGCCATCACGAGTGCTTTCTGTGCGTTAGACATGAACCGATCTCTCCTTCAAATGAAATAGAAAATAAAAAAGACACTTCCTGTTTGGAAAGCGCCGCAACATGGCCGCTTACTGGATGCGCTGAAGCTGTTCGTAGTAAACGGACATTTGGTGCAGGCTGACGATAACGAGTGGAATGACCAGATAGCCGAAAATAAGGGCCATCATTGGCGCAAACCCGATCCATTTTCCCCAGCCTGCCTTTTGCTCGATCAATTGCTCATATTCCTGTTTGCGCTGCTCCTGCGCGTAGGCTTGCTCCGACTCCAGATCGTCGAACGCTTCTCGAATCGGCAGGCTTTGCGCCGCCAGTTCCAGCTTTTCAACCGTGCGGACGAACGGCAAAAAAGGCGCATCCTCTTTGAGCTGCGCCAACGCCTGATCCGCGCCCTGTTCGAAATGAAGCAAGCAGGTCTGCAGCGGCTCCTTAAACACGCGGGCAAACTGCTCCATCCAAATGAGCAGATGCTCGACCGACATACGGTCCATATCTGCCAGCATCGCGATGACGGCATGCAGTTGATCCACTTCATGCTTCATCTCCATCTGCCGCATACGCCTTTGGAACCACCGAACGCCGACCGGCATGGCGTAGCCGCCCCAGCCCGCGAGAGCGGCGAGGAGCGTTTCCCACCACTTCACATACTGATTGTCCAGCTTCGCGAGCTTGCCAAGGATGCGCCGAGCCGCGGTGCGAAGCTGATCGTCCGGATTCGTCGTCGGCGATTCGCTGCGGAGCAAGGCCATAACCGTTTCTTCGGTGCGGTTCTTCACCTCCTTAGCGCGATCAATGATGCGGCGATCGAGCGCCGCCGCTTCACGCGCCTTGTTTTCCTCCTCCGGCGAAAGTTGGCCGAACAAGATGCCAGGCTTCACTGGCGCATACAGGATTTGATGCCGACTTGCGGCATGCAGCGCAATAAACATCCCGAGCACAACCAAAAACGCCATGCCTCCCGCCACGATGCGCTGTACATAGAGCCATTCCAGCCGAAGTTGCGATGCGGTTTCCTTGAGCAACTTGACCATGCGGTCGGCTTCTCGGGAACCGGGGGCGGGGCTGATGCGATGCACAAGCCAGCGCATCCACGGCCACTCGTACACCCGTCTCTCCCATCTTTTTCGGCCGGTCGGTTTTGGACTCACGTCCAGTTCCTGAATGTTGCGCAGCAGGACATAGGACAGCCAAACGACCGCCATTAAGCCGATTTTCACGATCCAGCCGGCGGTGCTCGCATAAAAAGCGTCCATCGCCGGAAAGTAGTGGCTGGCCCAAGCTTCAATCGGCCGGGTAAACAGCAGCGGCAACAGCGCGATAGCGGTCAGTCCCTGCAACAGGAAACCAAGACGCTCGCGACGCAACAGTTCCAGATTCAATTCGGTCGCGAGCTTCCCGAGCGCCTTCAAGTACACGGAGCCGGTAGTGGTTCGTTTATCGCCGTACTCTTTCACCAAATGCGACAGCCCGGCCAAACCCTGCAAATAGCGATTCGGCGCGCTCTCGATGTACTGCGCCAGCCGCTGCTCCGCGTCGCTTGTTGTCAGCACATCGTATATTTCGTGTCCATGCAGCGCCATCTCATACGGCGCACCGTCCGTCGCTTCATAAATGGCTTCCTCCACCATCCCATGACGATGATAGTGGTGACGCACATCCGAGAAGAAATGCCGAAGTTGCCGTAGCAGGCGCGTTTCCAGACGATGGACGAGGTTGTCCGAAAAGATGCCGTGGCCAACCCAGAAGCCGATGGCGATCATGCCAAGCGTGACCGGATCGCGAACACCGAATGCCAGCGGAACAGCCGCTGCAATCAGCATGCCCCAAATAATTAGAGCCGTCTTCATCGTCTCCAGCCGCAGCTTCCATTCATCGCCAAGCTGGAGGATGGTCATTCGTTTACGGAGTTGAAGCAAATAGGCACGCAGAATCGGCACGCGCTCGCATAGGCGGTACAACTGCTGCAAGACGCTATACAGCGCTTGCTTTTTGCGGGCTTTGCCCGGCTTGCGCAGCGCTTCATACCGCCGAACGGCCTCTACGTCCGAACCGTAGCGGGATACCCATTGAAACGCGGCCAACATCGCGAGGAACAACACCGTCGCCGCACCGAGCAATAGGGACAGCCATTCAAGTTTCATCGCTATCCCCCCAATGAACCGCCAAAAACGCCTCGAACGCCGCCTGGTCTGGCCCGGCGAGACAAGCAGCGATTTCTTTGCGGCTTTTCTCGGATAGCGGATGAACAGCGACATACCGTCCGTCTCGGTATTCGATTACATTGCGCGCGGCATAAAGCGGTCGATCCGTCGTGCGGCGGAAGTATTCGAGCAACGTCTCCATAAACGCCGTCATTTTCTCTTCGGTCGTTGCTTTGTGGCGGAACGAATCCGGGTAGGCCACCTCCTGTTCCACCGGCACGCACTCGGTAATGCGCTCGATATAGCGATGTCCGTCCGTGTCCCTTCTCAAATGAATGTCAAAGTTGATGACACTGACAACCTGCTGCTCGGCCACTTTCTCGTTTGTAAACACCCCTGTCTTCAGCAACGAATTGCGCAGCGAGTAGACGAGATCACGGAACGTTTTGGCGTGATGCGTAAACAAAGTAAACAGTGAAGCGACCTGCGCCATCTGCACCATCCAGGCGGCAACCGGGTCGGTCGCCACTTCCCCCAAAATATTGACCGAGCCGTCCGTTTTTTTCTGAATGTCCAGCCCGTCCTGCCCGGAGATCGTTTCCGTTTCCCGCAAACTTACAATGTTGCGATCCCGGTAAATTTTCCGAAGTTGAAGCTCAAAGGCCATTTCCTGCACCCGAATCGGTAAAATAGCCGGAATGTAGCGCACCATCGCCATCAAAAGCGTCGTCTTGCCGCTGCCTTGCGCGCCGGTAATGGCCGTAATGCGCTCGCCCATGACCAAATATCGAATCAATCCAATCGGAAGTTCGGCATGATCGTCTTGAATCAACTGTTCCAGCGTAGCGTTTTGGACATCGAATTTGCGCACAAAAAAAGCCCACGATTCACTGAACCGGGGGCGCAACACGACGACGCGGGAACCGTCGGCCATTTCATTCACCTTAAAACCGTTCGCTTCGGACAGTTGGCCGGGGAAATTATGCTTGTACACATTCTGGCACACGCGCCTTAGCTCTTGTTCCGAGCCGAAGGACAGAAAGCTCAGATGAATCGACTTTCCTTTATAAAACAGCCATACGCTGTCATGTGACTTCGGCACCTCGCGAAGTTGTGCTTCTTCCTCCAAGCTCCACTCGCCTTCCCACATCGCGGGCGGGATGCCGGACACGCCACCCGATACGCCATCGATTTTCATATCGCGGATTTCGTCGATGACGCTAAATCCTTTGTACTGCTGGTATATCCGCTGTACGATGATCTGCGTTTTGTCTTCGGCGGACAGCTTGCGCACTTCCCGCTTGTAGATGTCGCGGATTTCATCAGCGGTAATCCGGTAAGATTCGATTTCTTCGTCTTCCATGCTCCGTTTGGGGCGATCCAGTTCGTATTTTTGGATCAGTTCATCCAACGCCCTCAAACGATGTTGTTTCTTATATAGATAGAGCAGGATGTCAAACTGATCCTGTGGCGTGAGCGCTTGCGGATCGTCAAACGGCAGAAGCCGATTCAAGTTATCGTCGTCCAGTGTATAGCGCTGCTCAAGCAAATCGGTGATCACTTGCTTCACATAGGCCTTGTCCCGCAAATCACCGGACGTGCAGCCCCGCAGCGCTTTTTTCAGTTCCGCGCGCTTGTTTTTCCGGCGGCGGTATTCTTCTTCCGATAAACCATAGTCGATCAGGTTGCTGCTCGTCATCTCATGCAGCGCCACTTTCACAAACGCAGTCATCGCTTCCAGCGTATAGACTGGCTTTTCGTCCGACTGCTCCGGCAAGCGGCGGCTCATGCGCAAATAGAGCAGGACGCCGACCGCGATGAGGATGCCTGCTATGATCAATCCGTTCAAAACGAACATCATTTGCCAACGTCCTCCTTCCCGCCGAAAAGAGGATTGCCTAAACCAGCGCGCTGGGTGATCGCCTGCGCTAACGCCCGCACTTGTTGCACAAAAAGGCTGTTTTCATGATCGCGAGGCACCTTCCGGTTGCGAAATAAAAAATGAATAGCGTCTCCTTGCTGGGCGGCATCGAGCCAGCCCGTATTATGGACAATCGGGTACGCAGGCTCCCGGCGGTAAAACTGACGCATGACGTTTTTGATCGTCAACGACGAGCGAGGATCAACTTGTCCGAAAACGAGCAACAGCTTCCGATTGGACAGTAGCTGCGCCTCCACCAGCGGAAAAGCCTGCTCCAATTTGAGTATATTCTGTGGCAGACAGACGACCAGCAAATCCGCCTGTCGCAGCAGACCTCGTGTCCACTCCGACACGTCGCCGCTTCCTCCGTCGACCAACACCAGATCGTATGCCCGCCTTGTCAGTTCCAAAAGCGAGTCAAGCCAGTCCCGTGCGGACGAAACAAACGATACGTCCGGTTTGTTCGATCCCGGTAGGATGTCGAGGCGCTCGGCGAGCAGCGGCAACGTGTAATTCCGTAGCAATTTCGGTTCGAGCTTGCGGTTTTGCAATAGCCTGAGCAGCGCGTCAATTCCTACGTCGGAGGTGACGTCCGCTTTGCTTGTCCAAGATCGCCTTGGGTAAAATCCGCGTTCAATGGCTGCGTATTCACTTTGCAAATGCCCGAGCAGCAAAAGACGCGAGGAATATTCAAGTCCGAGCAGCGCGGCGGCGGCGATCAGGTTGCTCGTCGTACCGGCTTGTCCCGAAATCGGACTCCAGAACACCACAGTAAAACCCATTGCTTCATCTCCTTTCGTGCAACATTACCGGATTCACGCGCGCTTTCGGGAGCGCGCCCATGCCTGCCGAGCCGTTTTGGCATCGCAATCAAACAACTGTTGCAGCATGTCGAGCACGGTTCGGCGATACGTCCCGGACAGCCGCCTGATGTCGATGCGGCCATGATGCTGGTTGTCGAGCTCAACGGATAGATTCCGTTCGTCAAGCGGAAAGCGGAACACGGTTTCCTCCCAGCGCACAGTCTGGTGCGGCAGCAGCGAATCGATGTACGACTCAGGTATGGCGGTCGGCAAGGTGGGGGTAATCAGTTTGTAAAAGGTGAGCGGTTGTCCCTCCGCTTCGTGAAGGCACAGCCGCTGCATCAGACTCGCATTGATTTGCATGCCCAGCCGACTGTAATTGCTGCACCAAACCCGCTTGTCATAGCCCGGTAAGTCTCGTCCTTTCACAAATTCGGTGTGATCGGTGTCAAGCAGCATGACATCATAAGCCGCTTCGCCTGCGGATTGAAGGACAGAGCGCTCCAGTTGCGCTGATGTGAGCAGCCCGGTCGCCACATCGATGCCTTCAAACTCCCGCAGCGAATAGCCGAATTCCACTTGAGGCAAATAGCCTTGCATCGATTGGGCGAGTGTAGAATCCACGATCAATACCTTTTGCTCCAGCGCCGTGAGCAGCTTGCCCAGCACAAGGAGCAAGTGACTTTTGTCCGGCGCGCCGAAAAACACGATTTTTTTCATGAGGGCCTCCTTCACTGATTAAAAATGTGCTCCAATTTATCTTCGCTGGCAGGCTCTCCCGACGGCAAAGCCGGCACTTGCGGCAGTGATGGCGCTGGCGCTGGTTCCGTTTCCGGTCCATTTTCATTCGTTGTTAACGAATCGGAAGGGGAGGGCAGCGGCTGCACGGTTGGCGGTTCATAATCGACTGTTGATGATGTGTCTATCGGTTGCGACGGAATCGCTTCTTGCATGGTATTGCCTTGTTGCGTAACAATGCGCTCATTTTGCAGTTGCTGCTGAACCGTTACACTGCCGCTCGTCACACGCAGTTTGTCCGACTCGCTCATCGCTTTGAGATTGTCATCCAGTGTCGCGCGAAGCTTGCGGGCAAGCTCGGTTGTCGCTTTTTCGAGCAGGTTCGGATCATGTTCCATCAAATCGAGCACCTTCGGATTGGCAGGATAATTGACCACTGCCGCTTCCTGCAATCCAGGCTCGATATAAGGCAGGGCATACAGACGAGCGCCTTGCAAGTAGGCGTCGATAATCGCACTTGACGTTTGCAAAATATCCAGCTCATTCATTTCCAGCCAGATGACCGTGCCCGATAACTCCCGCGCTTTCTTTTTTGAAAGCAGGACAAAATCCTCGCCAGTCGGGAAGTTGATTCTCACGTCAATGTACTGCCCCTTTTGCAAATTGGAGGGAAGCTGAATGACATGAAACTCCTGTAACCGTAAATCCTTGGGGATCGGTGCGCCCTCGTACAGCATCGATGGCATCAACGGCGTGCCTGGCTGCAATTCGATTTTGACTCTTTTGCCAATGACCGAATTTTGATCGGTAATCATCCCGGATGGCACCAGACTCGCAGGCATTGTTTCAGCCTTAATGTCTTGCGCCGTCACGGTGCCGCCGGCCGGGATGGTTCGCGCCACGGTCCAGACGTTTCTGCGCGATTGTTCCTCTATCGTTTTCAGTTCCTCGATTTGCCTTTCATAATGTTCCTTCATTTGCTGCTGCTTCTGCTTTTGTTCCGATTGGTTAATCAGAGAATAAATGACCGCAGCCACAAGTAAACAAACACTTATAGCGATCGCGGTGATAATAAGCGTCTTACGGTTCCGATAAGTCCACGACATCGCTCACGTCTCCTCTCTCCTCAATACTGAAATGCTTTCGAACGTTTTACCGGGCATCGTCACGGCACTTTAGCTTTTGCTGGACCGCAGCCTGATGCTGCTCCAGCTTTTCTTGCGCCCATGCGGGCATATGCTCCGGTTTTATTAGGCCGATAAAATCCTCCCGATTCCAGCGAGACTCCTCTCCGGTATACAGATTTAACACGTAGACGGCGCGGCCTCGGGAATAGGCAGAGGTGCCAAAACCGCTTTGTGCCAATACAAGCTGATTAACTGCAGTGCGATATTCGGGACGCAACCGTTCCGGTCGGATGGCGACGACCTGGTTGTCAATGCGCATGTCTTCGCGAATGGGCTGACATTGTGCCTGGGTGAGGGGAGTTAGGGGCACCAAGACGGTTGCCCGTTCTTCTTTGAGATCCTCCAGTTCCCATTGCACACGGGAAATAAAGTCATGCATGGCCTCAAGATAATCCGCGCCAGCTGAAATCGCGTAGAATTGCTCGACACCCAACGAATTGTTTCGGGTGCAGGTACACACCATGTACGGATGATCAACATTGGTTTCGTCTATGCCAAGCAGCACTTCCACCTTCCCGATGGAGATGGCCTGATAGACTTCGTAGTTGTCCACCATTCGCTTCATTTCTTCCATCGTCCGTCTTCCTTTCCTGGCAAGTTGCGGTCTTCCTTCGTTCTCCGGTTTCGTTTGGATTGACCGGTTTCACGAGATTCCTTTTTTCGCGTGCGCGTCTCCTCCGTCTCATCCTCCAAAACTTCAATGCGGTTGAAACCCGGTTTTTCTTGCATCAGGCGCTCATACTGACGACGCCTCCCTTTTGTGAAATACATCGCTTATCGCCTCCCCAAAAATGGGCATAAAAAAGCTCTCCGTTATAGGGGAGAGTGCCAACGAACAGGATAAGTATTCAAATACAAGTTAGCGTTCCTGTTCCCGTTGCCGCTTTTTATACCAGCTTTCCAATAGTTGCACGATCAGGTCT